>JBJSZR010000412.1:0-4511 GCA_046090385.1 Bacteroidota bacterium | reverse complement strand
CAAAGGTACAAAGTTAGTCACCCGGTCAAGCAGGTAAGCGAACTTCGAAAATGGAACCTCTAGGGCTGTTGTCCTTCACTTTTATGCTTCCATTGTGCTTTTTGACAATCATGCCGGATAGGTATAAACCCAGACCTGTGCCTTTCGAGTTGCGCGTTTCTTCGTTTCCAACCCGGTAGAACTTTTGAAAGACCTTTTCCTTCTCCTTATCCGGAATCCCGATGCCCTGATCAGCAACACTAAGCATGACGCTGCTATTATCCTGTTCAAGACGGATGCCGATACCAGAACCTGCCGATGAGTACTTGGCAGCATTTTCAATGAGATTGATAAAAAGGATGGAAAGTGCATTCCTGTCGCCATAAAGATTCAACTCGTCAACGATATATGCACTTAATTCTGGGAAACCGGGTACTGACCGATAGCGGTCCACCAACTCTCTGATGGTTCTTGAGAAATTGAAATACTCTTTATGGAAAACATGTTCAGGGCGCTCGACAAGGTTGGCCATGAGTGCGTTTTCCACTAATTGATCCAGTCGGTCGGTATCCACCAATGCGCTTGTCAGGAATTTCTGTCTGCGGTCAACATCCAAATCCCTTTGTAGGATTGTTTCAAGGTAAAGTTTGATCGATGCCAACGGCGACTTGAATTCGTGGGTGACCGAAAGTAGGAAGTTCTTTTGCAGTCGTGCTAGTTCGAACTCCTTTCTGAAAGAACGGTAGGTGATGAAACTTCCCCAAAGCAGAAGTGAAAGGAAAACCAAACCTTCGCCAATGATCATCCATTTTTGGAGATTCAATTTTTTTTCAAGTGATGAAATTTCATCCGATGCTTCCCGGATGCTATCTGATTTTAGTTTCACCAATTCGGTTTTTTGCAAGAAAACTTCCTCGCTCTGCTTGGTCAGCAGGGCCGCCCACCAACAAAACTGAAGAACCACATAAAAAGCAAGCACATACAGTATCCGTATCGGTCGCATCGATCATAAAATTAGTAAAAAGAAAAGGAAGCGATTATGTGCTTCCCTTTCTGACCAAATGAAACGTGATGATAATTGAATTATTCTTGATAGTCGTAATTAGTCACTTGTCCGGTGACTTGCCTTAGGAAGATCCAGTTTCCGTTAGCGTCCTGTTTCTCGAGTATGTAGTATTCAACTCCATTTTCCCATCCGGAATATGGTGTCCAATCAAGGTAAACCCTTCTTCCTTCGTCCATATTGCCGTTAAGTATGATGGTCGATGTCGTTTTGCTGAGACCCATATCCACATCGCACCTATTCACCACTTTGATTCGATAATAGTAGCGGGTAGTCTGTACGTCAACATCATAGTCCTGTAAGTCGGTCTGCTGCGCCGGGACTGACATCAGGAATGAATATTCCTGATTGTCGGTTGAACGGTAGATTTCATATGCGACGACGCTTTCTGGCAAGACCGTTGTCTCTTTCCATTCGGTCAGCACATATCGATTGTCCACAACAGTCGAGCGAACTACATCCACCACCTGCCCGTCATAAATGTTCTTAGGCATAGTGACGGAAGTATCGCTGTAAGATGTGTAAAGGGTTCCGCATAGGTCCGTGGCCATGATCCTGTATGAATACGGGTAGGGACAACTGAAAGTAGAATCCAGATAATCAAGATTGTCACCTGGAACTGTTGCCAAGTATTCCATGGATTCTCCCGGAGCTGCACGGAAAATTTTATAGGTTCCTACCTGGCAACCTCCATAAGATGTCCAGGATACTGCAATATGGTTTCCGGCCTCTTCAGATGATACATTGATGGTCGTGTGAGCCGTAAGGCTGTCAAGAGGGTAGTAATAGCCGCACACATCTACAGCTTGCACTTTATAGGAATAGGTTTCAGATAATGTATTCAGACCTTCATCCGTCCAACTGGACGTGAGCGCAAATGAATTGTTCGAAGCAGGTTGCGTATGTACCGCTTCGTATAAGTTGGCGCCGCGATTCAGGCGATAAACTACATAGGAAAAAAGATCCAGATCAGGATTGTTCTGCCAGATGATCTTTACGTGTGTATTATCTTCCACTGAAACGCTGTTTACGACCGTCTTTGAGGGAGGCACGGTGTCATACACATGTATCAGTCCTGTAAGTGTCGTTTCAGCTGAACAGCCATTGTCATTGGTCACTTCAAGCGAAACCGTATAGTTGCCTGGCCGGTCATATGTGACAGATACCGATGGCTGGTCTGAAGTGCTGTTGTTTCCAAAATCCCAGAAGTAAACGGGGTTGGAAATGTTGGTGGAGTTACTGGAAAATTGTGTGGTCAGTCCTATGCAACCTGTAGTCATTCCGACAGTGAAGGAAGGCACAGGCGTCAATTGTACCGTGATATTTGACGGATGATGCATCGTATCGGCACAACCGTACGTGTTATAAGCTATCAAGGACACGTTGAATGATCCGGTTTGAACATAGGCGAATTCCGGCTCGAAGGACGAGTCAGTCATTCCGTTTCCGAAATCCCAAGATAAATATTCATAACCAGTCGAATGGTTTGTCAGATCAAGCACGAAGGGTTGGCAACCAACAGTATCACTGATCGAGAAATCGGCTATCGGTTGTTCATGTACGATAATTGGATCCGGCAACTCGTAATATGATCCGCAACCATGCTCATCACGTGTAAGCAGTCTTACATTATAAACTCCTCCGCTCAGAAAGGTATGGGTCGGATCGCTAATCGTATCAGATCCTCCATCTCCGAATGTATATTCCCACGCTATGCTGTTTTGAGAGCTAAGATCGGTGAAGTCTACTGTGAATGGAGCGCATCCCTCATAAGCCGAAGCTTCGAACATCGATGTTGAACCGTATACTCTTATGTATTGTGAAATGGTTTTTGAGTGACTGCAGCCCGCATCCGATGATACTGTCAGGGTGACAGTATAAACCCCTGGAAGGTTGTAGATATGACTTATCGAATCGCTTCGGTTGGAAGTGGTTCCGTCTCCGAAGTCCCATAGGTAAGCGTCACCATCACGACTCAGGTCTGTGAAATGGACTTCGCCTGGTGCACAGATCAAAGTGTCGTTGGTTCTGAAATCTGCAACCGGATCAACAGCTTTGATATATGCTGGCATATAAACTGTATCGGAACATCCTCCAGGGGCTGAACCGGAGGTCACGATGAGTCTAATGTCATAGGTTCCGGATTGATAATAGGTATGGGCAGGATCGGCGAGTGTGGATGTACTTCCATCCCCGAAATCCCAGAGGTACGAAGAAACCATGGCGGTATTGTCATCGAAGTGAACCGTGAAAGGGATACACCCTTTTACAGCATCGATGGTGAATTCCGGATTCATCGGTGTGAATTGTAATCTCCGGGCGGTATCTCTGCAACCGTTTGCATCAACGATGGCCAACACCATGTTTGTATAGGTATAGCTGTTGAATACGTGCAACGGATCCGCAATGGTGTCAGTAGTGCCATCGCCGAAGTCCCAGTGGTAACTGACGGCATTCGCACTGTAGTTCGTGAATTGCACCGACATCGGCATGCATCGGTTCAGCGGTGTCGCTACGAAACCAGCGAATGCAGTATCGACTTTAATATGATTTGGACGGGTTTCCCTACTTATGCAGTTCCCTTTATAAACGGTCAACGTCACGGTGTAAGTTCCCGCTCCCATGTAACGGTGTACCGGTTCGATTGCATTGGAGTAATTGCCGTCTCCGAAATCCCATTCATAAACGCAGTTCAGACTGTCTGCATTCAACGAATGATTGAAAAAAGCCACATTCAGTCGGTCGCAACCCTGTCTTGCTGAAGTGGTGAAATCAGCGGTTGGCAGAGAAACAGTGATGGCTGGTGCAAAGTATTCCTTCGTACAGCCGTTCAAATCGGTCGTTACCAGCCGGGGAGTGAAAACCCCTTCTATGGTGTAAACGTGAGATGGATTGGCAGAAGTGTCGCTTGTGCCATCACCGAAATGCCAAACGTATGAAGCATAATTGACTTGACTGGTGAAGAAGTGAACGGTATCCAATCCACAGATGTCGGTTTCTGTTACGAGCACCGGCGACTGAGTGTTGGCGAACATCAGTGCAGAGATACTGTTACTGCAACCGTTGGTATCGGTTACTGTTTGGGTTACAATATAGTTGGATACGGATCCGGCATAGCTATGATGCGGAACTGTGTCGTTTGAGGTGTTACCATCACCGAAATCCCAAAACCAGGAATTAGCGTTTCTGGACGAATCTGCAAAATCCACTTGACCGGCCTGACAATTGCTCTGTATGATCGAAAAACCGGCTGTGGGTCCTCGAACACTTACAGATCCCACCGAGCCTATGCTGTCCAGCCAATTACCTGCAGCATCGAAGAACTGTATTGAAACGTTATAGTTGCCTGTTTCAGTGTAGGTATGTGTAGGGAATCTTTCTGTCGAAGTATGTCCGTCGCCGAAATTCCAATAATATTGAGCGGCATTCGCCACTTGGAATGCCTGGCTGAAGGAAACCGAAAGTGGCG
>JBJSZR010000411.1:0-1312 GCA_046090385.1 Bacteroidota bacterium | reverse complement strand
GGATCAAAGCTTTTGATATTTGTCCTGAAGCGATCATAAACCGAACAGCGTTCGGTGTGCTTCAAGCAACCCGCACCCGGATTTCAAAAACAGAATATATCTCATGTCCTTCCTGTGGCCGGACACTTTTCGATTTGCAGGAAACCACTGCGAAGATCCGATCAAGGACAGACCATCTGAAAGGTGTGAAGATCGGCATAATGGGATGCATCGTGAACGGCCCTGGAGAGATGGCTGATGCTGATTACGGATATGTCGGAACAGGGGCGGGAAAAATCACACTCTACAAAGGACGAGAAGTAGTCAAGCGGAATATCGATGAGAGTTCTGCTGTAGACGAGCTCATCGGATTGATACGCGAACACGGCGACTGGGTGGAAAAAGCCTGAGGACTCATTTTCACTTCATACGGAAGGTTCCGTCATCGCTGAATATTAAAGGCACTTCCGGAATATCGGTTTTCGTCAGGTTGATGATTTCTTTCAGCACTTTTCCGTCCGGATCGATAAGCGGTCCGCCTTCTCCTTTTTGCTCGGTTGAGATAACCCTGCCTTCGATGAAGGAACCGTCACTATTGATTTTGATATTCACTATAGGTGCAAGTCCGGCTGATCCTTTCAGATTGAATCGGCCATACGTAGCGAAGTTGCCCATGCTGTAAGCGATGAATCTGCCCTGATAGACATCGAATGCACGAGTCACGTGCGGGCCATGTCCTAATACGACATCCGCACCGGCATCGATCACTTCACGTGCAAACAGATAAGGGTTTCCTCGATTCTCACCATAAAACGTTTCTGTTTTTCGGGTGATATGCGTATGTCCGGCACCTTCAGCACCACCATGGAAGGAAACAATGACAATGTCACATGACTTAGCAAGATTACGGACAATCTCCTTCGCCGTCTTGTGGTCGTTGATATTGACCGTACCACTGTTCGGCGCAAAAGCACATAACCCTATCTTCAGTCCGTTTTTCTCAATGATAGCTGTCGGATGATCTGAAAATCCGGCGAAGGCGATACCTCTGTCATTAAGCAATCGCACCGTATTGTCTTTTCCAGGTTTACCAAAATCGCCTGAGTGGTTATTCGCAACACTCAATAAATCGAAACCGGCTTCCTTGAAATAATCCACATAGTGATCAGGGCTCTTGAATACATAACATAACGAAGGATCTTTACATTGCTTTGGAATACCTTGTCCCGACAAAATAGTGCCTTCCATATTACCGAAAGTGACATCGGCAGCTGCCAAATAAGTAATAACAGGTGCAAGTAGTTTTTTCCCGTCATCGGGAGGAAGATACGAT
>JBJSZR010000410.1:0-2710 GCA_046090385.1 Bacteroidota bacterium | reverse complement strand
TGTCAGGTGCGACCTTGCTAAAATGTTCCGAGTTCGGCGATGAGATCATCAAGAACATGTGACTCAAACTCACAAACCCTATCACGAAACGACCGGCAAACCCGGTCGTTTCTTTTCATGACAGGTTGCATTTTTTTTGTCAATAGTTACCTTTGAGCTGATGGTTTTTGGAGCGCTCATAAAGCAAGGACTCAGGCTGGGGAACCGCGTGAAACTTCGCAGTGTGCCACCGAAGAGGCAACAGGATAAGGAATTACGAAAACTGCTCTCCAAAGCACGCGATACAGCGTTCGGCAGGCATTTCGGCTTCGGCGATATGCTTGCCCAAGGCAATCCGATCGTCTCCTTCAAGAAAAACATACCTATACACAATTACAACACGATGCACGATGAGTGGTGGCATCGTTGCCTGAAGGAAGAAGAGAACGTGTGCTGGCCGGGGTATGTCAAATACTTCGCGCTCTCATCAGGCACTTCCGAATCAGCAAGCAAACACATTCCGGTCACCAATGAAATGATCAAGGCCTTGAAAAAGGCAAGTATCCGTCAGATCCTCACATTGGGCAAGTACGATTTACCTGCTGAGTTCTTTGAAAAAGGAATACTCTGGCTGGGCGGAAGCACCGACTTGAAAAAGCAAGGTGGCTATTTCGAGGGGGATGTGAGCGGCATTTCCGCTCGCCGTGTACCGATTTGGTTCCAGCGCTACTACAAGCCGGGGAAAATATTACGTAAACAAAAAGACTGGAACCAGAAACTGGAAGAGATAACCCGGCAGGCAAAAGACTGGGACATCGGAATAATAACAGGTGTTCCCTCTTGGGTCCAATTGTTATTTGAAAAAATAATGGACCGTTATGATGTCAAAAGCATCCATGATATATGGCCGAACTTGCGTGTCTATCTTCACGGTGGAGTTTCCTTCGAGCCCTATCGTAAGACATTCGGCAGGTTCTTCACCAAAAAAGTGCACTATATCGAAGTGTACCCCGCTTCCGAAGGATTTATCGCATTTCAAACCGAGCCTGATGTACAGCATATGAAAATGATCCTGAACAACGGGATCTTTTACGAATTCATTCCTTTCGACGAAAAACATTTCGATGCGAACGGAGAAGTCATTCAAGGCGCAGATACACTCGCAATCGATCAGGTAAGTCCAGGCACTGATTATGCCGTGTTGTTGAGCACCTGCGCAGGTGCGTGGAGATATCTCATCGGTGACACTATAAGGTTCACCGATGTGGACAAAGCCGAAATCATCATCACCGGTCGCACCAAACATTTCCTGAGTCTTGTCGGCGAGCATCTTTCCGTCGATAATATGAACCGTGCCGTGGATAAACTATCAAGCGAATTCGGTGTAGAATTCTCTGAGTATTGTGTCTCGGGCGTTCCGGCAGAAGGGTCCTTTGCGCATCATTGGTTTATCGGTATCAATCATCATTCTTCACCTGACCCTGAGGCCATGGCGAAACGACTGGATGATATTCTGAAAGAACTGAACGATGATTATGCAGTGGAACGCGGTTCCGCACTTAAAGACCCAATGCTTGACATCGTGCCAGTAGAGCGATTTTATGATTTCATGACCACGAAAGGTAAAATGGGAGGACAAAACAAATTTCCACGAGTCATGAAAAACGCTCAATTCGAGGAGTGGAAGTCTTTCCAGGAAAAAAAATGATCGGCGTTTTTTTTCGGGATATTTTTAGAAATTTCATTGCCTCCACATACAGCCGGATACGGCTTTAAAAATCTGCCAATCAACTTTCCCTATTTGGGATTTTCATGTGCTTAGTGGTTCACACTTTACTTAATTTTCATTATTCAGGCTGAAAACGAGATTAATCACACAGCCATGTTACTCTTGTTCAATTTTTAGGGGTTGAATGTTGAACAAATATCAAAGTGAGCTTGTTTATTTGTATAAACTCAAACAACCAATCCAATGGAACACTTAACAATTGCCAATGACAATTATGTCGCATTCACGTTCTTCATAGGAACGATGGCCATGATGGCCGCAGCGGTTTTTTTCTTTTTGGAGTTGAACAACACCTCCAAACAGTGGCGCACGTCAGTATTAGTATCCGGCCTGATCACTTTCATCGCCGCGGTACATTACTACTACATGCGCGGTTACAACCTGGAAACAGGTGAATCACCGACCTTTTTCCGATATGTGGATTGGTTGTTGACTGTACCCCTTATGTGTGTCGAGTTCTACCTGATCACTAAAAAAGCGGGTGCCAAACAGAGTCTTCTTTGGAAGATGATCCTCGCTTCCGTTATCATGCTTGTAACCGGTTATTGGGGTGAAGCAGGTCTTGGTAACGCAACTGTTTGGGGCACTCTCAGTGCAATCGCATACTTCTATATTGTCTATGAAGTGTGGATGGGCGATGTCAAGAAACTTGCTACAAGTGCAGGCACTGCAGTAGCTGCTGCCAATACGGCTCTTGGTTGGTTCGTACTTGTTGGCTGGGCTATTTATCCGCTCGGCTATCTGGTAGGCACAGCTGACGGTCAGTGGTATTCCGCTTTCGGAAAACTCAACATGAACATGGATATCATTTACAACATCGGCGATGCCGTGAACAAAATCGGTTTCGGCCTGGTCATCTACTCTCTCAGCCGCAAAGAGGCATAATCAAAATCTTCAAAAGGGGGAGCTCACAAGGCTCCCCTTTTCTTTTTTGAACAATCA
>JBJSZR010000409.1:0-1758 GCA_046090385.1 Bacteroidota bacterium | reverse complement strand
TTGGAATCCGGTTTTTTAGAGCAGGTCGAGCGGTTTTTGGTAGTTCGTAGGATTTTGAATGATAGTGAATTATACAATCGCTTATCCATGCAAGTTTATTCTGATCGTGGTTTGTCAAAGAATTACAAGTATGCCGCCGGCCGGCATTTGGAATCCACGGAGCAAACCGCTGGTGGTGATCGATGGTACCAGAAATACGAAGCAGCCCGCAGTGCACTTTCTTTCGATAGCAGACACCAATCGAGGAAAAAACCACTCGCATTTGCTGAAGTAATGGATGCTCTGGATGCATTTTATCTGGCTGGTAAATTGCGACATGCCTGCGAGATAATCAATGCTCGTAATGTGTTGGGCATCGATGCCGAACTCCGTTTGATGGATGAGGTGAGATCGCTTTCCGATCAGCATCCGTTCAAAGATGATTCGGCGATCAAATGTTACCGATTGGTTTATGATTCGCTGGTGAATCCGGATGATGAGACCTTTGTGGAGACCTTCTCCGGCTTCATGAAGGTTGAAGGAAGTCGCTTTTCCTACTCTGAGCAGCGCGAGCTTTTTCAGTATCTGAAGAACTATTGCATCAAGAAGTTGAACACCGGCCGTACGGATTATACGCGTCGGCTTTTCGAAATCCATGAATTGAATCTTTCCGATAAAAAGCTGCTGGCCGACGAGCCCATGTCTCCATTCGAGTTCAAGAACATCGTCACCATTGCCTTGCGTTTAGGAGAAACGGATTGGGTCAAGAATTTCATTCCGTCACACCTTGAATACCTTTCTCCCGAACATCGCCATAATGCTGACGTTTATAATCAGGCCAACTACCATTATTTCTGCAAGGATTATAAGACGACATTCAAGTTGTTACAAAAGGTCGAATTCACGGATGTATTTTATGCGCTCGACGCACGTTCTATTCTTCTCAAATCCTGTTTTGAGCAACGCGAAGAGGAATTGTTCGCTTATCAGGCTTCAGCATTCAGGACGTATCTCTCGCGTAACAGGAGGGTATCGGAATATCAACGTACGATCTATCGCAACTTTATCCGCTTTGCCTCCATGCTCCTGAAAGCAGAAGGTGATACCCAATCCATAAAGCGGATAGAGGCGGAAATGGAGACGGTTAAGCAGATTGCGGATCTGCGCTGGTTACGGGAGCAGGCGGCGACCTGTAGATGAATACAACAGTTTGATTAATCGTAAAAGATGCGATTGAATTGTACTTTTTTGAGTTTCGAAAATGGAATTTCAAAACTTTTCGATAGCATTTTCCTCTTGAAATCGGATGATGAGGATTTCAGATTTCGTTAATTTTATTCATTTCACTGTTTTTAGTTTACAAATCTCTCTTGGATTTTTCTTTGAACCAAACCGCAATTTTGTTCCATTTTTGGGATATTGGGAGTTATTCATAATTTTGTCCCGCCCGATTCAATCTTTTATAAATGAATGTTTATTTGGATGGGTATTTTAAAAATTTTATGACCATGTATTATAGTAATCTATCCAAAGCATTAGTGCTTTCATTTTTTCTGAGCCTGCCTCAAATTTCGTTTGCTCAGAATTATTCCGGATCCGTAGCCGATTCTGCCAGCGGATCCAAGACCTTGAAGGAGGTTTATATCAATGGAAAAAAATTGATTGAAATGGAGAGAGTTGGTGATTATAACCAACCCGTATGGTCCACCTTCCGAAAGTTTCCGACCACACGCATTTATGTACAAGTTCCAACTGGTGCAGCGATGTATGAAAAGTGGA
>JBJSZR010000408.1:0-3689 GCA_046090385.1 Bacteroidota bacterium | reverse complement strand
TTTTTTTTCAAAACACAATCAGAAATTTTTGCTCCAATGCCGGAGCATACGATTGAATCGATCAGCTGTATTGATTTTCAGCGGCTTTCCTGCCTTTCATGAAAGTGCTGTATCTGTTTTGTCAAATCGATTCAATCGTATGCTCCGGCATTGGAGCAAAAATTTCTGATTGTGTTTTGAAAAAAAAAGAGCTGCATTGTTGCAACTCACTTTCTGATTCATTCCGGATCAATAATAACGAAGACGGATCACATCTGCGAGATACTTGGCGTAGCGTATGACTTGACGGCTATAGCCGTATTCATTATCGTACCAGACATACAAGACAGCACTTTTCTGGTCTTTACCGACGATTGTCGCTTGGCTGTCGAAGATGGATGCACATGGATTGCCTACCAGGTCAGTTGAAACGAGTTCGTTTGAAACCGCAAACTGGATTTGTTCTACCAAGTCTCCTTGCAATGCGGCTGAACGCATGATCTCGTTCAGACTTTCCTTTGTTGCTTCTTTTTTAAGTTGAAGATTCAGGATCGCTAAGGATACATCAGGTGTTGGGACTCGAACGGCATTGCCTGTAAGTTTTCCGGCAAGTCCAGGCAATACTTTCGCCACGGCCTTATCGGCACCCGTTTCGGTAATCACCATGTTCAACGCTGCTGAGCGACCTCTACGGTACTTTTTATGGTAGTTGTCCAGAAGATTCTGGTCGTTGGTATAGGAGTGTATGGTCTCGATGTGACCACGCTCAATGCCCAATGCATTTTCTATAACCGCCAGTACCGGAACGATGGCATTGGTAGTGCAGGATGCTGCAGAGAACACTGTTTCGTTGTTGTGGTCAAAAGCATCCTGATTGACTCCGTAAACAACATTCGGAACGTCCCCCTTGCCGGGAGCGGTCAGTAACACCTTGCTGACTCCTTTAGCCTTCAAATGCTTGCTCAATCCCTCACGGTCGCGTACGACACCTGTGTTGGCGATTACAAGTGCATCGTGGATGCCATAGGCTGTATAATCGATGGTGGTTGGATCGTTGGCTGCAATCATGCGAATCGAGTGGCCATTCACTACCAACGCATTGTTCTCCGCGTCTTCTATGACGGTACCGGGGAATGAACCATGGACCGAATCGTTTCGTAAAAGGTCGGCGCGCTTGGACAGATCTTCAGCACTGTTGGAGCGGGTCACTACCGCGCGGAGGCGGAGTTGTTCGCCTTTACCTGCCTGTGCTATCAATTCACGCGCAACCAGACGACCGATTCGTCCGAATCCGTAAAGAACAACATCTCTGGGAATGATCGACTTTTTCTCTTTGCCGATGAAACCGTTCAGTTTGTCGTTGGCGAAATCAGCGATGTTTTTGTAATTGTTACGTTCAGTGGTCCATTCGAAATTCAATCGGCCTATATCGATGCGGGAAGGAGCAAGGTCCATTTTGAGCAGCTGCTCGGCGAGAGCGACGGTATCATGGATACTGATGGATTTTTTCACGATCTCCTTGGAGTACTGGTGCAAGTTGAGTATTTCACTCGCACTTCGGTCCACCAGTTGGTTTCTGAAAAGGACCAATTCGACGGAGCGGTCGAACCAAAGTGTTCCGGTCATCTGGATCAGGTTGATGGCGGACTTTTCCATCTCGATCCAGTCAGCGAGTCCATGTTCGTATTTGTCTTTGAAATTGACGTTCACAGGTGATGCTTCAAGCGACATATTTGGAGGGTTTGGTATCGGTTTCAAACAAGAACAGCTTTCGGTAGGGAAAGCTGTTCGGTTCTTTTGGAATCCAGTTGACGTGAAATCAGCCCAGATAGGCTTTTAACAAACGACTGCGTGATTTGTGACGGAGGCGACGGATCGCTTTTTCCTTGATTTGGCGAACGCGCTCTCTTGTGAGATCGAATTTGGCACCGATTTCCTCAAGCGTAAGGCCGTGAGCCATGCCGATTCCGAAGAAGAGGCGTATTACTTCACGCTCACGCTCAGTGAGGGTGCTGAGTGAACGGTCGATTTCTTTTTGGAGCGACTCATTCATCAGCATGCTGTCGGCACGGGGCGAATCCTGATTCTCGATCACATCGATCAGGCTGTTGTCCTCACCCTGAACGAAAGGAGCATCCATGGATACGTGCTTTCCGCTCACGCGCATTGTGTCAGAAATCTTCTCAGTGGGAAGATCGAGCACTTTGGCAAGCTCTTCAGGTGAGGGTTCACGCTCGTATTCTTGTTCCAACTTGGAATAAGCTTTCGCGATCTTATTCAAGGATCCTACCTGGTTCAATGGAAGTCGCACGATACGTGACTGCTCAGCAAGGGCCTGGAGAATCGACTGACGGATCCACCATACAGCGTAGGAGATGAATTTGAATCCGCGGGTTTCATCGAAGCGCTTCGCAGCTTTGATGAGGCCAAGGTTTCCTTCGTTGATCAGGTCAGGAAGACTGAGTCCCTGGTTCTGATATTGCTTTGCAACGGATACCACGAAGCGGAGGTTGGCTTTCGTCAGTCTGTCAAGTGCATTCTGGTCGCCTTGCTTTATAAGGCGCGCGAGACGAACCTCTTCTTCAGCGGTGATCAATTCTTCGCGGCCTATCTCCTGAAGATATTTCTCCAAAGATTGGCTTTCGCGGTTCGTGATGGATTTGGTTATCTTAAGTTGACGCATGTCTCAGTTTGGTTTCGAAAAAGGCTAAAAACGTGTTGATTTCCGTTTTCAGCAATTCGGGCAAAGCTACCATTTTGACTAACGCCTCGCAAGGTCTTGTAGTCCCAAGGTTCAAAACTTGTCCCGATTGTTGAAAACTGAAAAAGTCGCATTTTTAGATATTTTTCAGGTTTTTGTGGTTTATAATCCGAATCCGTAGTATGCCTTACGGCCATTAGGGTAAATTCCTTCAATCAAAACGCCCCCTTGCTTAGCACGCAAAGCGCTTGAAAGATCATCAGTATTTCTCACCGGTCGTTTATCGATGTGTGTGATAATGAAGCCTTCCTGAATGCCGGAGTTCAACAATTTCCCCTGGGAAAGCTTGGCCACTTTTACGCCTCCCTGAATCCCCAGCTTTCGTGTTTCGTCGCTGGATGTGTTTTCAAAAGAAGCGCCCAGCATATCAACAGGTTGCTCTTGTTTGACGATATCAGTGGATCCCTCACGGTTCCGTAATGTGAGTGCGAACTGTTGTTGCTTACCATCCCTCAAAACACTTATGCTCACTTTGTCGCCAGGGCGGAATCGCCCTACTTGTTCCTGAAGTTGGGGTGAGGAATTGACACTCACCTCACCGACCTTCCCTATGATATCACCTTCGCGGATCCCCGAATTTTCAGCAGCACCCCCCGGCGTGATCCCTGCCACGTAAACACCTTGGGTTTCCTTGAGTCCTTTTTCCTCAGCCAGCTTCGCATCCATGTCTCGGATACTTACGCCGATGAATCCCCTTTGAACGTTTCCGAATTCCACCAAATCATCGACCACCTTACGCGCAAGATTTATAGGAATTGCGAAGGAGTAACCGGTGTAGGACCCGGTGTTGGAGGCAATCGCCGCATTGATGCCGATCAGCTCACCTCTTGTATTGACCAATGCTCCACCGCTGTTTCCCGGATTCACAGCAGCGTCTGTTTGAATGAATGATTCGATTTTGGAGTCACCGGGCAATATTCCGATGTTCCTTCCTTTAGCACTTACGATT
>JBJSZR010000407.1:0-19704 GCA_046090385.1 Bacteroidota bacterium | reverse complement strand
GTTTTATGGGAGCGGCATGGACCACCCTGATCTGCTACGGATCCATCATGTTGCTTTCGTACTTCTTCGGACAGCGTTATTATCCGGTTCCATACGACCTTTTCGCCTTTTTTTCAGCTATTATCGGAGCGTTGCTGCTTTGGGCCATGGCGAATTATCTGGATCCGTTGGTTCCCGGGGAGACAATGAAATGGGTGATCCATTCGTTTCTATTGTCGATATACGGGGGGGGGGCATGGGTCATGCTCCGACGGAAAACCCGTAAATTCGCCGGAACATGAACGTTCGAATCATCAACAAATCGCATCATCCGCTGCCCAACTATGAAACAGCAGGTGCTGCCGGCATGGATCTTCGTGCCCATCTTACCGAACCGATAACGCTGGGAACCTTGGAACGGGCCATGGTTCCTACCGGACTCTTCATCGAGCTGCCGGTCGGATTTGAGGCACAAGTGCGACCTCGAAGCGGGCTTGCGGCCAAACGTGGCTTAACGGTCTTGAATTCCCCCGGTACCATTGATGCGGATTATCGCGGAGAGATAAAAGTAATCCTGGTGAACCTTTCAAATGAGCCTTTCAGGATTGAAGACGGCGAACGTGTTGCACAACTGGTGATAGCACGCCACGAACGTATCGATTGGCAACTTGCCGATGTGCTGGCTGATTCAGAACGTGGAACCGGCGGTTTCGGATCGACCGGAAACAAATGAACATACCAACCTGATATCTATGAAAATAATAGTACCAATGGCCGGCATGGGCAAACGTATGCGACCGCATACATTGACGGTTCCTAAGCCTCTGATCAAAGTGGCTGGCAAACCCATTGTCGAATGGCTGGTAGAAGATATTACCCGCACCTGTCGTGAGAAAGTGGACGAGATCGCATATGTTGTAGGCGATTTCGGTGCGGAGGTGGAACAGCAGTTGGTTGCAGTCGCTGAACGTCTAGGCGCCAAGGGCACCATTCATTATCAGGACCGTCCGCTGGGTACCGCTCATGCCATACTTTGTGCTGAGTCGGCTTTGACAGGAAAAGTGATCGTAGCATTCGCCGATACGTTGTTCCGTGCCGACTTCACCATCGATGAAGCGCGCGACGGGGTGATTTGGGTGAACAGGATCGACGATCCTCGGATGTTCGGAGTGGTAAGGGTGGATGAAGAGAATGTGATCACTGATTTTGTCGAGAAACCTCAGACATTCGTTTCCGATCTGGCCATCATCGGCATCTATTATTTCAAGGACGGATCGAATCTGAGAAACGAATTGAAATACCTGATCGACAATGGCATAATGGAGAAGGGCGAGTACCAACTCACGAATGCGTTGGAGAACATGAAATCGAAAGGGCTTCGTTTCGTGCCCGGCAAAGTTGAAGAGTGGTTGGACTGCGGCAATAAGGATGCAACCGTGTATACCAATCAACGGGTATTGGAAAATCACAGGAACGATAACCTGGTGGCATCCGATCTCAAGTCGAATCACTCGGTTGTCATAGAGCCCTGTTACATCGGAAGTGGTGTAGAGTTGGTGAACAGTATCATCGGCCCTCACGTTTCTATCGGTGCCGGTTCCAGGATCATCAATTCCATTGTTTCAAACAGCATCCTTCAGGATAAGACAGAAGTGAAAAACTCCGTCGTCACCAATTCCATGCTCGGTCATTCGGCGGTTTGCGAATCACGCCCGCTTCAATTGAGCATCAGCGATTTCTCAACTCACAGTTCCTGAAAATCATACTATGCAGATAAGACCGGCCCTGGCTTTCACGCTTTTCTTCGCTTTGCTCGCCATGGTGGCGACCGCCGGGCGCGACAAGCAGAAAAAAAATAAAAACGTCCTTTCTCCTACTCAGCGAGCCGACGTTACGTATGTGTATTTCAATGCCAACAAAGAAAAAATCCTGGGCAACCTCAATACAGCAGCCGATCTTTTTTCTGAGGTGTTGAGAAAAGATCCCGGTAACAGTGCTGCTATGTACGAATTGTCCAGGGTATATGTGGCTCAGAAAAAGTATGCCGATGCGTTATACTTCAGCAAAGGCGCTTATAAAGCCGATCCAGCCAACATCTGGTATGCACTCAACTATTCGGATGTTCTGCAAAGCAACGATAAGTACAAGGAGTCGGCGGAGGTTTTGGAAAAACTGGTCGGCGAGTTTCCCGGCAATGCCGAGTTATATCAGCGATTGGCAGAAGCGTATATCTATGGCGGTGAGTACGAGGATGGCATCGGTGCATATGACCGCATGGACAAGCAGTTCGGGGTGACAAATGAAACGGCCGTAATCAAAGCAAGGATTTATCAGCAACTGAAAAAACCTGAAAAGGCAGTCGAGGAATTGAAAAAACTGATCGCTGAAGAACCTAACGACGTCGAGGCATACACGCTGATGGCGGAAATCTACAAGGCCAGCGGACAGAACGAAAAGGCCTTGGAGACCTACAAGAAGGTAGAGTCGATCGATCCAGAAAATCCGATGATTCATTTGTCATTGGCGGATTTTTATCGCGATATCGGTGAAAAGGAAAAGTCGATCGAGGAACTCAAGAAATCCTTCACGAATCCTCAACTCGACATAGAAACCAAGATCAGCATACTTGCATCCTACTTCGCATTGATTGAAACCTATCCTGAGCTGAAGGAACAGGCGCATGAGATGTGCAGACTGATGATCCAGACTCATGGCTCTGATCCCCGCGCCCATGCGGTTTATGGTGATTTCCTCACCATGGAGAATCAATATGATTCGGCCCGTGTACAGTATCGGATTGCCAGGCAGTTGGGTTCCAGGGAGTATTCGGTCTTTAGCCAGCTGTTGGCCATCAATGCTCAACTCGAAGACTGGAAGTCGATGGAGGAAGACAGTAAAGAGGCGTTGGCGCTTTTTCCAGACCAGCCACTACCTTATCTCTATAGCGGACTCGCCCTGCACCATACTAAAAAGGAAAAGGATGCCGCAAAGATTTTAGAAGAAGGTATCAATCTTGTGGTGGACAATAATTCATTGGAGATTTATTTCAGAAGTACGCTGGGCGAGGTGTACAACGATATGAAAGACTATGCTCGTTCAGACCAGCAGTATGACAAGGTGCTGGAGCTGGACCCCAATGATGCCTCGGCACTCAACAATTACGCGTATTATCTCTCACTTAGAAAAGAGAAACTTCAGAAGGCGGAGGAGATGTCCAAATCGTCTATCGAACTACAGCCTGATGAGGCTTCGTATGAAGATACGTACGGTTGGATTCTTTTTGTCGGAGGGAAATATGCCGAAGCCAAGTTATGGATTGGCCGTTCGCTGGAGCACGGTGGCGACAAAAGTGCCGCTGTGTTGGAACACTATGGTGATGTGCTTTTCAAACTGGGCGATATGGCTGGTGCTCTTGATTACTGGCAACGTGCGAAGTCGGCCGGAGAAGGGGCGTCTGAATTCCTTGACCGTAAGATACTCGAGAAAAAATACCTCGAATAGTGGCTGCACTTTCCGGACCCGTTTCGCGCCTTCTCATACTGATCGCCTCATCGGCGTTCCTGTTGACCGCTTTTTCCTGCAAGACAACCCGTAAAGTGGCTGCCGAACCTCCGCCGGTGATGGCGAAAGGGTCTGTTGTAAATGAGGTTTTTGACAGTGTGTTGTCGAAGCAGTTCGATTTCAGTTGGCTTTCGGCAAAAGCACAGGTGGATTATACAGATAAGTCTGGCGAAACCAATTCCTTCGATATCAATCTCCGGATCCGGAAAGACAGCGTCATCTGGATTTCCATTACACCGCTTCTTGGAATCGAGGCAGCCAGAGTCTTGATCGGTCCAGACAGTATCGTCATGCTCGATCGTGTACATAAGGAATACAGAGTGCTTCATTATGATTATCTCGAAGAAATGCTGAGAACAGGTATCGATTTTGCCATGATACAATCAGTGGTGATCGGAAACTATTTCAACTACGATCGTTCTGAAAAAATAAGAAGCTATTACGAAGAAGACCCCTACGGCATACTCAGTACCCTTAACAGGCGACAGGCAAAAAGGGCCTTGGAGGAAAAGGATCCTTCCCGTCCGGTGATTCAGGATTTCTGGATAGACGGTAATTACCGGATCGTACGTTCTAAAATCACGGATGAGCGACTGGATCGGTGGGTGGAGGCCAGATATTCCGATTTCATTAAAATCAACGACCGACTTTTTCCTCAGGGGGTAGTAGTCACATTCTTCTCAGGTTCCCCGGTGATCATGAAGGTCACGTATTCGAAGGTCACGGAAGAGCCTACGCTGGCCATACCATTCACCATTCCTGAGAAGTACGGACGCAGATAACTGCGACTATTTTTCGTCGCCCGTTTTCGAACATTTCCTGAATCCTTCCGTTCAAAGTTCATCCGGAACGCCAGTCGGTAGAACGAGTAGGTTATGAATACACGCAAAATCCCTTCATTTATCCGTTTTTTGAATAGGATGCTTGTTGCATGCCTTGTTTTGTCTTTTGCATTCGTATTCCCCGCGGTCGGACAATCGCGGAAAGACCTGGAGAAGAAAAAAACGCAACTAAGGAAAGACATTGAAGCGACCAATTCACAGCTTAAAAAGACACGCAAGAGCAAGTCAAATTCCCTGAATCAGCTCGTGACCATCAACAAGAAAATCGGTATCCGCACCGAATTGATCCATACCATCAATTCAGAAATCACAACGGTCGATGGACAGATCGACCACGTCAGTGTCAAAATCGATTCCCTTCAAGGACGACTTGGTGAACTGAAGCGGAGTTATGCCGAGACGATCGTTGCCGCTTACAAAAATCGGAACAGTATGTCGAAGCTCTATTTCATATTGGCTTCCGACAATCTTAACCAGGCGTTCAAAAGGATGCGATATCTCCGAGAGTTGGCCGATCACCGTGCCAGACAACAGCAGGCGATTCTTTCCACAAAACAGACTCTTAACGGCAAGCAGCGAGAGCTTCATGAGATCAAATCCGAAAAGTCGGAGCTGTTGGCCAGTGAACAAGAGGAAAAGAAGCGACTTGACAAGGAGAAACGCGAGCAGGTCAGCCTCCTGAATGACCTCACTACCAAGGAGAAGCAATTGCGTGCAGACCTGAAAAAGAAGCAGCAAAAGGAGCAACAGTTGTCGGCCCGCATAGAGGAAATCATACGAAAGGAGATTGCCGCGGCACAAGCAGCAACACAGGCGAAATCGTCCAAGAAAAAAACAGCCAGCACCACTCCGGTTTCTTCAAAGAAACCAGCGAAGCCGACCAACTATATACTGGCAACCACTCCGGAAGCCGTCAAATTGAGTAATGACTTCGAGGGTAACCGTGGCAAATTACCATGGCCTGTCGAGCAAGGAGTGATTACCGGTTCTTTCGGACAGCACGCGCATCCGGTTTGGCGTGATGTGATGGTTAACAATAATGGAGTGAATATCGCTACTGCCAAAGGTGCAAAAGCCCGAGCTGTTTTCAGTGGCAAGGTGGTAAGGGTACTCATGGTGGTTGACAAATACGCAGTGTTGGTGCAACACGGAGAGTATTTTACGTTGTATTCAAACCTGGAAAACGTGCTTGTAAAGGCAGGTGACCAGCTCACAACCAAGCAATTGATCGGAACAATCACCAGCGGCGATCAGGAGGGAAAAGGGGAGGTGCATCTTGAAATTTGGCGAGGAAGCACGAAAATGGACCCACAGTCCTGGTTGGCCTCACGATGACGAACCTTAAAGCAAAGTCAAGGGAAAACGATACCTTTACAACAAAATAAGGCCATGCTCACCTCAGTTCTTCTTGGTATTCTCGGCGGTATCGGCACCGGAGAGATTGTACTTTTATTAGCGGTGATTCTGCTGTTTTTCGGAGCCAAGCGGATTCCCGATCTGGCAAAAGGGCTTGGGAAAGGCATCAAAGAATTCAAAGACGCTAAAAACGGCACCTCTGACGAGAAAGAGAAGGAGTAAGACGCTCTTACTTCGTTGACCGTATTCTCTCGATTTCATCCACCGGTATCACTTCCCTAAAGGGCTCCAGTGCTTTTACGTCGCCGGTTTCCAGTGCATAAGTCAGTTTCCGTCCTTTTTGTATGCTGATAAAGCATACCTCACTCAGGTTTTCATCCTGACCGATTTCTTTTTCGATGAAAATCCAGCCGACTTTACGTTTGTTATCTTTTAGATAGAGGGTAGCAACCTTATTCAGGTGCTGGGTAATCTCTTCGCAGCTCATAAGCAGTGTGTATGGTATGAAATGACACCCGCACCAGGCAACCCTTTTTGGAGATGCGCAGGCAAAAGGCCGTTCGTTCATGGTTGGAACGGCGACACTGATTCGGTCAGGAAGAAATTCGGACAAGGGAGGTAGTCCGGTCAGTGGTTTGGTTAAACGTCCGGCAAAATAGCCCAGACGCCACCCCTTTTCCCAAGTTTTATGGCAAACGTTCTCCAATCAGCTGAGAATGGGATTTTTTACATGGTAAACAATACCCCTAATTTTGATTCTTATAAATAGATAATGATATTAGAATATATTAAATAATGTTTTAAAAGAGCAGATTCTTCGCTTAAATGGTTCTTGATCAGTGTGCGATTTTTGTAAAAAAATCATATAGCCTTTTTTATAATATTGAAATTCAATAGTATGCGATACTCCACACAACTTTTGTAAGTATTCTCCACTATGTACTCAATCTCCTTACCGACTTCATCGTTTCAACATAAAAGATTGAAGGGAAGCATTAATTTTGCCAACCTCTGAAATTGCAAATCAATTGTTTAACTCATCAAAGGAGAAAGCGATGTTCCGAATTCCTCTCTTGCACAGCCTTAAGACCTGGTTGTTGACCATGGTTCTTGGTGTGGTGCTATCGCCCACCCTGAAAGCTCAGAGTGCTTCCAACCCGTCAGTCGCTTCCTACGATCCGATTGTCGCGACGCTGGACAGCCTTGTAAACCAGTGTTTCATTCAGCGGGTCACTGAAAACATTCCTGCTCCCGACGCGGGGATGGCCCAGGAGATTCCTTCTTATTCGGATGATATCTACTTGGCAAGGATGCAGAGAATTTCTTCTCCTATCCCATTTACCTATAACGACCAGGTGAAGCAATACATCGATTTGTATGGCGTTCGTCGTCGCCAGATCATGGAACGTACCCTTGGTTTGGGTCAGCTTTATTTCCCATTGTTCGAGCAGGTACTCGATCAGCAAGGGCTTCCCATGGAATTGAAGTACCTCTCCATCGTTGAAAGTGCACTCAATCCAGTAGCATTGTCTCCTGCCGGCGCTTCCGGACTTTGGCAGTTCATTCTTTCTACTGGAAAAATGTATGGGCTGAAAGTCGATTCGTATGTGGATGAGCGTCGAGATCCCGAAGCAGCCACTTATGCGGCCTGTAAATATTTCAAGGATATGTATGCGGTTTACGGCGACTGGTTGCTGGTAATCGCCTCTTATAACTGTGGACCGGGTGGCGTGAATCGCGCAATCGCCCGTTCAGGCGGTAAGCGTACATTCTGGGAAATCTGCCCGTATCTACCGGCGGAGACCCGCGGGTATGTTCCCGCTTTCATTGCAGTAACTTATCTCGCCAGCTATGCTTCCGAGCATAATTTGACCGCAGTAGCCCCGCTCATCAACTGGTTCGAAGTGGATACAGTTCAGGTGAACTATCGTGTCGATCTGCATAATGTGGCAGAGGTGGTCGGAGTTTCCTACGACGTCATTTCGTATCTCAATCCTGTTTACAAAAAAGGCATTGTGCCCAACAGCGAAACGCCACAAACCATCCGTTTGCCTTTACAGACCGTGGCCAGGTATCTTGCAGCAGAGGACCGTCTGATAAAATCCACGGTCGTATTCGAACAGCCGGTCGCTTCCAGCACCGATGCAGTCGGAGGAGATTCAAAGGCTGTTTACAAGACCGAACTTGTACGCAGGTTCCACCGGGTGAAGCGTGGCGAGCAGCTCGGTACTATCGCCAGACGCTATGGTTGCACGGTCACCCAGCTGAAGAAGTGGAATGGGCTGCGCACCACCCGCCTGATGGCCGGTCAAAATCTGAAAGTGTTCGTTTCAGTGACAAAAAAGGTTGAAGTGAAAGAGACCACTGCGGCAGTCAACTCCCGCACGAATGATTCCTCTCCCGCCAAGTCCACGGAGGGCAGCACGGTTTGTGATTCCACACCCGGTAGCAATTCTTCCGCTACCATGACGGTAAAGGTTCCCGATGAGAAGCAGTCCTTGTACCACGTCGTAGCTCCCGGCGATACACTTTGGAAAATCGCACAGCGTTACGAGGGACTCACTATCGAGAAAATCAAAGAAATCAATCAGCTTAACTCCAACGAGCTTAAAGTAGGCACCAAGCTGAAGGTTACTCTCGGAAGCTGATTGCTGATCTCTTATTATTTCTCCGTTTTTTTATCGCTCTTTTTTTACATTTGGAGATCAACTAAGTGAAATGAAAAAGCTTTTGTTAGTAGCCGTCGGGCTATTTACGGCGTTCGCATCTCAAGCGCAAACCATCATCAACAACAGTTTCGAGCAGTGGACCGGCTATGCTGGTTCCACCACATTCGGTATCCCGTTCACGGGCCAGAATCCGAACGGATGGAGCACATCGGACTCACTTTCTCAAACTTACTCCGGCGGATCTTCTGCTTTTCCGGGCAATGATCCGCAAGATGGTTCAAAAAGCATCCATCTAAAGAGTACGCAGATCACTGCCATAATCCAGGGCTTTCCATTCCAGATCACCGTACCCGGTATCGCCACGAATGGTACCTTGACTGGAGATTTTACCAGTCTTTCCACTGCTCAGATAAAATTCATCGGAGGCACGCCTGATACGGCACGTTCTTCAAAGATGTTAGGCTATCTCAAGTATGTTCCGGCAGCTGCCATCGATCAGGCCTATATCACAGTGATCAAATTGAAATATAATTCGGTGACTGGTCAACGCGACACCATTGCAAAAGGTGAAGTGACCTTCGGCGACACTATAGCGGCCTTTCAACCGTTCGAGGTTATTCTCAATTACCGTGATTTTCTCAACAAGCCTGATACCAGCCTGATCATACTTAAATCCGGCTTTTTGCCTGAAACCGTAGTGTTTACTAATCCGGATGTCACCATAGGTTCAGAACTCACTATCGATCAATTATCCTTTACCGGATTTGTCAGTGTGGATGAGGCGCCTTCAATCAATGACTTTTCAGTATTTCCCTCACCGGCCAGCGATGTTTTGAATATCACAGCTGAAATAAATGGCCGTAGCGATTGGCGCTTGGTCGTGTTGGATCTTTCCGGGCGTCAGATTGTTTCAGGAGAATTCAATCCTTCGGGAAACAGAATCGATATTTCATCATGGCCCATCGGAAATTATCTGTTACAACTTCTCGATGAGAAAGGTGCCGTGGCTGCCACACGTCAGTTCAGTGTGGTAAGGTGACAATTCGATATTCGTTTTGAAATGAAAGCGGAGCTATTCGGTTCCGCTTTTATTTTCAGCCCTCCGGCTGTTTATAAAGCAGATTGGGATATCGTCTGAAATGGATTTCTTTCACCAGGTCCATCAGTTTTTTACGCAACTCATCCATGTTCTGTCTGTCGGTTGCCGAAATGAATACACAGCTCCCGCCAAGGTGACCCATCCAGCTTTTTCTCAACTCTTCCAGGGAGATGTTTTCCGGGGTTGGTGGTGTGAGATCGTCAGCTTCCTTTTCCACAAAACGGTAAGCATCGATTTTGTTGAACACCAGCAATGTCGGCTTATCGGCTGCTCCGAGTTCAGTGAGCGTCTCTTTCACCACATTCAGCTGGTCCTCGAAATGCGGATGTGAAATATCGACCACATGTACCAGGATATCCGCCTCCCGCACCTCATCGAGTGTCGATTTGAAGGACTCTACCAGATGGTGAGGTAATTTCCTGATGAATCCTACTGTATCTGACAGCAGGAACGGTATGTTCTCCAATACGATTTTCCGCACTGTAGTATCGAGCGTTGCGAACAGTTTGTTCTCGGCGAACACTTCGCTTTTACTCATGAGGTTCATCAACGTCGACTTTCCTACGTTGGTGTATCCTACCAGTGCGACTCGTACCATTTCCCCTCGATGCTTACGTTGCGTGGCACTCTGCTTCTCTATGTCACGTAACTGGTCTTTCAGTTTTGCCAGTTTATCACGGATTATACGGCGGTCGGTTTCTATTTCCGATTCACCAGGACCGCGCATTCCGATACCGCCACGTTGTTTCTCCAGGTGGGTCCACATACGGGTGAGTCGTGGCAATAAGTACTGGTATTGCGCCAACTCCACCTGGGCTTTTGCCTGTGCTGTGCGTGCGCGTTTGGCAAAGATATCCAGGATCAGATTGCTTCGGTCAAGCACGCGACATTCCAGTGCTTTCTCGATATTGCGGATTTGTGTCCCACTGAGCTCATCGTCGAAAATGGCGATATCGATCTTGTTTTCTTTGATGAATGCGCGTACCTCATTCAGCTTACCGCTGCCTATGAACGTCCGCGAATCGGGAGAATCAAGCCGTTGAGTGAAACGGCGCACCGTGCAGGCTCCGGCGGTTTCGGCAAGAAAAGCCAACTCATCGAGATATTCTGTCAGCTGTTCTTCTTTCTGACCTCTGTGCAGGATTCCGATCAGGATCGCCGTCTCCTGATTACGTGTGGTTGGAAAAGGGGTATGCGGAGGCAAAATATCACTCCGCCTGTGCGGGATTATTCTTCATAGAGACGACATACAAGCAGAGATCATCCAGATCCTTGCCCGTGATGACGCCCTCGTATTTCGGCATTTTGCGTTTGACACCCTGCTCTATCATAGTGCGTACATAATCAGCACTGGCTTGATTTGAAATATCTTTTGCGCCACGATACGCCTTCTTGCCGTCTTTGCCGTGACAGAAAGCACAGTTCTCGAGATATACTTTCATACCATTTGCCACAGCAGCATTGACATCGCCTTTCATCACCACCGTCGCTTTCATGAAAGGTTTGTTGCGGCTCATTTCTGCTAATCCGTAAGAGCCGATGATCAACAGCAACGACAGGAAAGCCAGTCCTTTCTTGCGACGTTTGAATCCGACTACGGCTAACGGAATGGAGGCGAAAACCATCACCAGTTTGATGATTTGGAAAGTCTTGATACCCCCCAATATCACCGTCAGCCAGATCCCTGTGGCCAGGAAAAGCGTGCTTACGATCATTTCTGGCACTTTGGTAATCGATGTGAACCGGTCAAGGGCAGTGGTGCTAGTGAATAATAAGACCGTTTTTACGAGGTAAATCACTAAAAAAGCGAAAACACTATACAGGTGAATGCTGGCAAGCAAGTTGGAGTCCATAGGATGACTGTTTTTTCAAAAGTAGTTTTTTCCATGTTCGCATTGACATATCTTGGCAGACGTTTGTTCACAGTATTCAATCCATTGTAACTGCATGAAAAAGCTATTTTTCCCGTCGCTTCTCTTTCTTCTCATATTTACACGCCTCTCCGGTCAGAATTTTTCCATCGGTCACCGTACCATTTCCACCACGGCTGCTGCCAGAAACAGAACAGTAACCATGGAGGTTTATTACCCCGCCGATATTGCCGGCGACCTGGTGCCTTTTACACAGCAACCGGTCACGGCGCCCATTCTTGTTTTCGGTCACGGCTTTGTGATGTCGTGGGACGCATATTCCAATCTGTGGAATACGTTGGTGCCTCACGGCTACCTGATGGCATTCGTCACTACCGAAACAGGTTTTTCCCCAAATCATCTCGAGTTCGGGAAAGATATCGCATTCACCGTCGGTCACATGCAATCCTTGTCCGCCGATGCGTCCGATTTATTCTATCAACGATTGGATTCAGCCGCAGCTGTGATGGGTCATTCTATGGGAGGAGGTAGCGCATTCTTATCGGTTGCATTCAACCCATCCATCCGTGCCATTGTCACCTTGGCTGCTGCCGAAACCTCAACATCTGCTATTGCGGCAGCTACCGGCATCGCGATTCCCGCGCTGGTCATTGCAGGTGCCAATGACTGTGTGACTCCACCGGCGCAGCACCAGATTCCGATGTACAACAGCCTTGCTTCTTCCTGCAAGACCTATGTTTCCATAGTGGGGGCCAGTCACTGTCAGATGGCCGAGAGCAACTTCTTCTGCAACTTCGGCGAGTCTACATGCACACCGCCTCCCTCCATTTCCCGGCAAACGCAGCACCAGGTGATCGACAGGTTCCTTTCGCCTTGGCTCGATTCGCAGCTTCGCAACGATTGTGTGGCAGGTGCCGATTTTGACACCAGGATAACTACCGATGCCACAGTCTCCTACCAGCGTACTTGTCAATTATGTGCCAGTACCGGAATTGCTCCGACGACTGATGACTCCGGATTACGTGTTTTCCTTGAATCAGACATGCTCCGTTTGAGTTGGAAATCATCCACCCCACAGCGTATTTCAGTCTATGATATGAGCGGCAAACAGATCCATGATGTGGCCGTTACCGGTGACATCAATGAACTGAGTATACAAACCTCCGGTTGGGTCGCAGGAATGTATCAGGTACGGCTTTTTTCAACCTCAGGAACGCCCGTTTCAAGAAGGGTTTTCATTCAAGGAAGGTAGGCACGTTTTCGCTCCGACTTTAGAGGGGGATTCGCTACATTCGTAGTGACTATTCTCTTATCATGAAAAGATTGATTTTACTCCTTGCCGGGTGGATTTCGAGCCTGTGTGCGGCAAATGCTCAGGTCACCTTTCCGGTAAACGGTCCTGCCGATCCGCGACACACCACTTTCGCATTCATCAATGCCCGCATCCAGGTCGATTATAAGACATCTGTTGATTCTGCTACGCTTATCATCAAGGATGGTATCATTATGGATGTAGGTAAAGAAGTGCCGATTCCTGCGGATGCCGACATCACCGATCTCAAAGGTCGAACGATTTACCCATCGTTCATCGACATTCACTCCGATTACGGAATGCCTGAAGTCAAGCGTGCATCTTATGATGACTCCGGTGCTCCTCAGTTTTTGTCAAATACAAAAGGAGCATACAATTGGAATCAGGCTGTAAAAGCAGAGTATGACGCTTTCCGAAATGTTTCTGTAGATTCCAAGAAGGCGGAGGAATTAAGAAAACTCGGTTTCGGTACTGCACTATGTGTGAATCGTGACGGAATCGTTCGGGGTACTGCCGCCTTGATGTTATTGGGTAACGGTAAAGAGAACGATCTGGTCATCCGTGACCGTGCAGCTGCGGAATTTTCATTCGACAAGGGAAGTTCCACTCAAGATTATCCTTCATCGCTGATGGGGGCGATTGCATTGATACGTCAGACTTTTTACGATGCACAATGGTATAAGAACGGAGGGGATAAAAAGGAGTACAACATCACACTCGATGCATTCAACAAGTTGAATGGGTTGCCTTATATCTTCGAAGCCGGTGACAAGCAGAACGAATTGCGTGTATTCGCTATCGGTGAGGAGTTCGATGTGCAATTCATTGTAAAAGGCAGTGGCGATGAATATGAACGTATAAGTGATATCAAGAATACAGGATATCGCTACATAGTTCCCCTCAATTTCCCTGACGCTTATGATTTGTCAGACCCCTATGATGCCATCAATATTTCATTGCATGACCTGAAAGCATGGGAGCTCGCTCCTGGTAATCCGGCGGAATTGGAACGTGCCGGTATCGAATTCGCTTTCACGGTTTCAGGTTTGAAAAACAAAACGGACCTGCTTAAGAACATCCGTAAGGCCATCGAATCCGGATTGACCGAACAACAGGCACTTAAGGCATTGACACTTGCGCCAGCTTCATTTCTTGGCGTCCAGGACCGCCTTGGTTCTTTGCGCAGAGGAATGGTCGCTAATTTCTTTGTCTCCACCGGAAACGTCTTTCAAAAAGAAACCACGATACTCGAGAATTGGGTGAAGGGTGTCCGTTATCGTATGCAGGACCCTGAGTTACAGGATCTGCGAGGCAATTATTCCTTAGTTACCGGAATTGGAAATCCTCAACGAGTGCGTATCGCAGGTGATGTTTATTCACCTGAAATGAGCCTGTTCGAAGACACTTCGGCGGTCAGATCGACTTCTTTCTCTCGCAACGGATCACTTGTCAGTTTTTCTTTTGAAAGAAAAGCCACCGACCCCAAAGGCATGGTAAGATACAGTGGAACCGTACAAGGCGATCGTTGGTCGGGCGATGCGTACCTTTCTGACGGAACATGGGCATCCTGGACGATGCGACTTGATTCGGCATTTCAAACAGTTGCTAAAAAAGACACGGCGAAGAATTCAGTTCCTGACCGCGGAAAAGTGCTGTATCCTAATATGGCTTACGGCTGGGATACACTACCTGTCGCCCAAACCGTTTTATTCCGAAATGCCACTGTTTGGACCAATGAATCCGAAGGCATTCTTCAGAATTCAGATGTCCTGATCAGTGGCGGTAAAATCAAAACAGTCGGAAAAGGCATAGCTGCTCCTGTAGGGGCTATTGTAGTGGATGCCTCTGGGCTTCATCTTACAGCAGGCATTATCGATGAGCATTCTCATATCTGTGTGAGCAATTCCGTGAACGAAGGAACACAGAGCTCATCTGCCGAAGTGCGTATTGGTGATGTGGTGGATGGGGACGACATCAACATGTATCGCCAACTTTCAGGAGGCGTTACATCCTCTCATTTGTTGCATGGCAGTGCAAATGCAATCGGTGGGCAGACACAGCTTATCAAGATGCGCTGGGGACAGTCGCCTGAAAAGCTGAAGTTCGAGGGCTGGCCTGGTTATATCAAATTCGCATTGGGTGAAAATGTGAAGCAGGCCAACTGGGGCGACCGGCAGACTGTGCGTTTTCCTCAAACACGAATGGGTGTTGAACAGGTTTACATGGACCATTTCACAAGGGCTTCAGAATATTCACTAAAGATGAAGAAATGGGCGACTTCCGATGCACGAACACGCGCCACCTTGTCACCGCCTCGTCGCGATCTCGAACTTGATGCACTTTCGGAGATACTTGAAAGCAAGAGGTTCATCACCTGTCATTCGTATGTACAAAGCGAAATAAACATGCTCATGCATGTGGCTGATTCGTTCGGGTTCAAAGTGAATACTTTCACACACATCCTTGAGGGTTATAAGGTGGCTGATAAGATGAAGCAACACGGCGTTCGAGGGGCATCATCTTTCAGCGATTGGTGGGCCTATAAATTCGAAGTTTATGAAGCCATCCCTTACAATGGCGCACTGTTGCATCGCCAGGGTGTTACTGTAGGCTATAATTCGGACGATGCGGAGATGGCCCGACGTCTGAATCAGGAAGCCGCCAAAGCCGTCAAGTACGGAGGTGTATCCGAGGAAGATGCCTGGAAATTCGTGACGCTGAATCCGGCGAAAATACTTCGTGTGGATGATAAAGTAGGAAGTATAAAAGCCGGTAAGGATGCCGACTTGGTCCTGTGGAGTGCACATCCGATGAGCATCTATTCCAAACCGATGCAGACCTATGTAGACGGTATCGCATACTTCGATACTGACCGCGATAAGTTGATGCGGGATGACATCCGTAAGGAGCGTGCAAGGCTCATCCAGAAGATGACAGAGGCCAAAAACAAAGGGGAGAATGTCATCAAGCCTTCCGTCAAACCCAAGATCCTGAAGCATTGCGTCGAGGAAGAAATCAGGTCGATCGATTGAAGCAGATGAATTGAAGACCTGCGCCTTACTCTTATCCTACAGTTACCAGATACAAACAATCCATGAAAAAAGCATACAACTATTTTCTTGTTCTCTTCAGCATGTTTGCCGGAGCGGTCGATGCCCAGAACCCCGTTCCATCTTCTCCGCAAAAGAATTCCGTCCTGATCATGAATGTGAAGGCGCATATTGGAAACGGCAAAGTGATCGAGAACGCTGCTATCGGTTTTGAGAATGGCAAACTCACCCTTGTAGCGGATGCCACTGCTATCCGCCTGCAGCAAGGTGCTTACAAAGAAATCATCGATGGCTTGGGTCGCCATGCTTATCCAGGATTGGTGGCATGCAATACACATTTGGGACTCACTGAAATCGATCTGGTTCGAGCTACGATTGACGACAACGAAGTGGGCGATTTGAACTCGAATGTGCGAAGTATCATTTCATACAATACCGATTCCAAGATCATACCTACCGTCCGCAGCAATGGTGTTCTTTTGGCTGAAGTCACGCCACGCGGCGGATTGGTTTCCGGCTCATCCTCTGTCGTACAGTTGGATGCTTGGAATTGGGAAGATGCTGCCGTCAGGAAGGAGATCGGAATACATATCAACTGGCCACGCATGTATGTAAGCCAGGGCGGAGGTCCCGAAGCGGAAGAGAATCAGCGTAACAGGATGCAACGTGAGTTGTTCGCCCTTGAGCAGGTGTTCGACGAAGCGAGTGCTTACTGTAAGCAAGCCAAGCCTTCGGAAAAGAATTTGAAGTTCGAGGCTATGCGAGGACTTTTCAATGGTTCTCAGAAATTGTTTGTGCATTGCGGCTATGTGAAGGAAATCGAAGCTGCTGTGTTGTTCTCCAAAAAACATGACTTCAAGATGGTGCTTGTTGGCGGATCCGATGCATGGCGTGTCACCTCGTTGCTTAAGGATAACGGTGTTCCAGTAATTCTTGGTCAAACGCATGCACTTCCGCCTCGCGATGACGACGACACGGACCTGCCCTATAAATTACCTTCGATGCTTTTGAAGGCAGGCGTCAAATGTGCTATTTCAATTGACGGATCCTGGCAAGTTCGCAATCTTCCTTTCATGGCAGGGACCGCTTCTGCATTCGGTGTCCCTTATGAGGATGCTGTGGCGATGGTTTCATCTGTCCCCGCAGAAATTCTTGGCATATCGGATTTGTGCGGTACACTGGAAGTCGGAAAGGATGCCACATTGGTACTCTGCACAGGCGATCTGTTGGACATGCGTTCCAGCGTTGTTGAGATGGCTTATATTCAAGGACGAAAGACCGACCTTGACGATGTGCAAAAACAACTTTACAGGAAGTATTCCGAAAAATACGGGCAAAAGTGAATTCTCCATCCTAAAACCATAAAAGTATACTATGAGAAAAATTTTCATTCCGCTGGCAGCCATTGCAATATTGACCTTCTTTTCCTGCAACAACAAAGAGAAGCAGGATAGCAAAACGGTCAAAGACACCGCCGAGTTCGATTATATCGCCGATCGCTTCGCTGACATACAGGTATTGCGATACGAGGTGAAAGGCTTCGATCAGCTTTCACTCCAGCAAAAACAGTTGGCTTATTATCTCTATCAGGCCGGACTTTGTGGCAGGGATATTTTCTATGATCAGAAATATCGACACGGATTGCAGTTACGCAAGACCATCGAAGGTATTCTGAATACATACAAAGGCGACCGCTCGGGAACGGATTGGGATGGCTTCATGACTTACTGCAAGCGTTTTTTCTTCTCCAACGGCAATCATCATCATTATTCGGCAGATAAATTCGTTCCTGCTTGCCCAATGGCTTATTTCGAGTCGTTGTTGGATCAGTGCGACCCTTCGGCGTTGCCGCTGGAAGGTGTGGCTCTCGCAGATTTCAAAAAGTCGGTGATGCCGCTTTTCTTCGATCCAAAGGTCGATGCCAAATCGGTTGACTTGAATGCAAAGGATGTTGTAACCGCTTCCTGTAACAATTTTTATTCGGGTGTAACACAAGCCGAAGTGGAGAAGTTTTATAAGGCACTCAAGGAAGCGGATACCGCCAATCGTTCACAGATCGGAGTCAATACCCAATTGGTGAAGGAGAACGGACAATTGAAAGAACGGGTATGGAAGTCGGGAGGCATGTATGGTACTGCTATAGACAAGATCAACTATTGGCTGGAGAAAGCCTCTGCTGTAGCGGAGAATCCGGCACAGAAAAAAGTGATTGATGAACTGATTTCATTTTACACGTCAGGTGATCCGAAGCAGTTCGACGTTTACAATATCGCTTGGGTGGCTGATACGTCGTCACGGCTCGACTTCGTAAACGGATTCATTGAAGTTTATCAGGATGCCATGCAGAAGAAAGGCGCATTCGAGAGCGTTGTATCCATGAAAGACATGGAGGCTACCAAGCGGATTGCGGCGATATCCGCCGAGGCGCAGTGGTTTGAGGATCATTCACCAATCATGGATGAACATAAGAAGAAGAATGTCCGTGGAATATCCGCTAAAGTCATAACGGTGATCGGTGAAGTAGGTGACGGTGCGCCTTCTACACCTATCGGAATCAATCTTCCTAACAACGAATGGATCCGGGAAGAGCATGGTTCCAAATCGGTATCACTGGGTAACATCGTCAACGCATATAATTACTACCGTAGCCGAAGTCCTATGATCGATGAATTCGGACACAGTCCTGAGATGATCGCACGGGTACGGAAGTATGGTGCCATCAGTGGTGAGTTGCATACCGACATGCATGAGGTCATAGGACATGCTTCAGGACAGATCAATAAAGGGGTAGGAACAACTGATGAAACCTTGAAAAACTATGCAGGTGTTCTGGAAGAGGCCCGTGCAGATCTGGTCGGACTTTATTACATCATGGATCCCAAACTGGTCGAGCTCGGTGTGATGCCGACGGTAGAGGTCGGTAAAGCCCAGTATGACTCATACATCATGAACGGGATGATGACACAATTGAACCGCATAGAGCCGGGCGATAATCTGGAAGAGGCCCACATGCGCAACCGTCAGCTGAATGCTTCCTGGGCTTTTGAAAAGGGAGCAAAAGACAAAGTCATTGAAAAAGTCGTGCGCAATGGCAAAACCTATTTTGTCATCAATGATTATGACAAATTGCGTCAATTGTTCGGACAGTTGCTTAAAGAAATCCAGCGGATAAAATCAGAAGGAGACTTCAATTCAGGCAAGGCACTGGTGGAGAATTATGGCGTGAAGGTCGATCAGACACTCTTGAAAGAGGTACATGCACGCTATGAGAAACTGAATGTCGCTCCGTATATGGGCTTCATTCAACCCAAGCTTGTTCCTATCATGGAAGGCGATAAGATCACGGATGTGCGGATAGAATATCAGAAAGACTTCATCGACCAGATGTTGGAGTACGGAAAGATCTACTCGTTGCTGCCGGTGAAGAACTGAAACAGTTCTTCCGTTTATAAAAAAGGGCCATCCCGGGAGGACGGCCCTTTTTAATTTCAAGCAGGAGGTATCACATTGTGAACCGGAATGTCAGAGCTACATCCCAATAGCCATAGAAATCACCGATGAAATCCACGAACGGTTTAGTGTCCAATGAGAGTGCTATGGGAAGCTTTGGGAATTTATATTCAATTCCCAGCATAAAATCCGCCCCGAATCCATTTTTCCGGTCACCATCTTCCAGGACGGTCATGTAGCGGTTTCCTTTGTATTTGTAGTAGAAATAATCATATCCCTCCTGGTAAAACCCGAAGTGGGCTCCTCCTCCGAAATACCAGCTCAATCCTTCAGCTGTCGGAAACGGATTATATCTTTCATAAAGTCCTGTGATCATGAAACTTTTTCCGCCCAAAGCGACAATGCCTTCCAAGGCTGAATTACCGCTGAAGAAATGTTTCGCGGTTATTCCGCGGTTCCATCCGCCTAAACGGATCCCGATACCAGTGGCATATTCCTGTGCAGACGAATTGAAC
>JBJSZR010000406.1:0-2648 GCA_046090385.1 Bacteroidota bacterium | reverse complement strand
CAGGTTTTTCAACTGCTTGTCTTCGGATAATGCACGAAGTATCAGTCCGATCAAGTTATCTTTGGAAAGTTCCTTGAGTACATACACTTGACAGCGCGATAATAGGGGAGATATGACTTCGAAAGACGGATTTTCTGTGGTGGCTCCTATAAGTGTGATGATGCCTTGTTCCACTGCTGCCAGCAAAGAGTCCTGTTGCGACTTGTTGAAACGGTGTATCTCGTCGATGAACAGGATCGCATTACCCGGTACTTCTTTCAGTTGACCGGAGTATTCTTTTGCTTTTTCAATCACCTCTCTCACATCCTTGACCCCTGAAGAAACGGCACTTAGTGTGTAGAAGGGGCGACGTAAGTTGGCCGCTACGATTCCAGCAAGCGTGGTTTTACCTACGCCAGGTGGTCCCCATAAAATCATGGAAGGAAGTCTGTTACCCTCAATTGCTTTGCGAAGCACAGCTCCGACACCCACCAGGTGTTCTTGTCCGATGTAATCGTCCAGCGATTTAGGACGCATCCGTTCAGCTAACGGGGAATGCATTTTGTAGGCGAAGCAGGGTAAAACAACGACTAAACGGTTTTTCAAACCATTCTTTGTAAATGTAATCAAACCGCACCTCGTTGACAAGCCAGCCTTGCTTACCTTTGTATCATGCCAGGATTGTACAAGCTTCTTTTATCAATTGCATTTTTCATTTTTATCAATAACCTCAAGTCACAGGACCGTCAAGGTGGAGGACAGGGAAGGAATTATGGTCAGGGTGGGCCTCCTAAGATCTGTTCCATAACCGGGTCAGTTGTTGAAGATTCAACTGCCGCACCTGTTCCTTTTGCATCCGTCGCCGCTTTACGGATGCCTGATTCCACACTTGTCGGGGGAGTACTTACTGATGAAAAGGGTCGTTTTAGATTATTGGAACTTCCGCCTGGCGGTTATGTGATACGCGTTACTACTGTGGGTTTTCGTGATAAATTCCAACCAGTCGGCAGAGTCAATCCTGAGAAGCCTGAATTAAGTGGAGTGCTTATCCGGCTTGTTTCTGCTACTGCTCGACTCAGGGAAGTTACCATCAGTGCCGATCGGCCGGAGTTCATTAATTCCATCGATAAAAAGGTATATAATGTCGATAAGAGTCTTGTTGCGACGGGTGGCACCGTAACCGATGTTCTACAGAATATTCCTTCAGTATCTGTAGATATCGACGGTAAAGTGGCGTTGCGTGGCAGTGAGAATGTCACCATTCTTGTTGACGGAAAACCTTCCGGGATGTTAGGAAATGACAGACGTGCAGTATTGCAGCAGATTCCGGCAAGTTCGGTCGATCAGATCGAGGTGATAACCAATCCGTCAGCCAAGTATGACGCGGAAGGGATGGCCGGTATCATCAATATCAAAACTAAGAAAGACAAGTTTCAAGGCACCAATGGTAGTGTGGCAGCCGGCGTAGGAACCAATGAGAAGTACAACATGTCAATATCTGGTAACGACCGTACAGCCAAACGTAACATTTTTGCAAATGGCGGATTCAGACATGAAAGGCGTTTTAATTACGGCGACGGTCGTCAAGTGAATTACCTGCCTGGACAGCAAGAATATATTTGGGAGAATGCCAACGATGGAATCAATACCTCAGAAAACATGAACGGTAAAGCAGGCGTAGATTTTTATCTTGATTCTGAAAATACATTGGGAATATCAGGAGGCTTTTCATCTAGGAACGACGAAAGACCTGAAACTGTAAGATATTTGTTTTTCGATTCGAGCGGTACTGCTTATGATTCCCTGCCACGCCCTCCTTTTTTCAAAAACAATACATCCGATGAGCGGAATGCCAATCTTGATGCCAATATCGATTATAAGCACATCTTCACTTCAAATAAAGGAGAACTCACCTCCACTATTGGATACTCCCAGAATGAAAAATCAGAACAAGGTTTTTTTGGAAACAGTCTGATCGATGTTGATGGTATTCCATACCAGTCCAGTACCAATGATAGTAAATTCCAAACGGTCGTAGCTCAAGCCGATCTGTCGTGGCCGTTTAAGAACATCGGAAAGCTGGAATCCGGCTTGAAAAGTACTTTGAGACAATTACGAAACGACCAGAAGCTTTCCGATTATGCTTCCAACGGGGAGTATGTCATCAATCCTTATTTTTCAAATGTCTTCGATTATGACGAACAGGTCCTGGCTGCATATTCCATGTATTCAGGCCGATTCAGGTCGTTCGAGTACAATACTGGTCTTCGACTTGAACAGACTCTTGTAGATGTGAGAAGCGATCAGACGGATTCCTTGTATCAGCGTGATTACTTGAACCTGTTTCCAAGTATTTTCCTTAAGTACAATATGAAAGGCAAACAAGAGCTTCAGGTTTCTTACAGCCGTAGAATCAATCGTCCGGATTCAAGGCAGTTGAATCCCTTCACGGATTATTCTGATTCCTTGAATATCCGTCGCGGGAATCCTTATTTGAATCCTGAGCTGATCAACAGTATGGAGCTTGCCTATGCCAAGAACTGGGAAGAAGCGTCCTTGACGGCATCGGTATATTACCGCCACACTGATAATCTGATTTCCAGGTATCGTAATATCGACACTGCTACAGCTATTTCAGTCATGACCACGGTCAACTTCAGCTCCTCTGA
>JBJSZR010000405.1:0-4677 GCA_046090385.1 Bacteroidota bacterium | reverse complement strand
ATGTATTCTAACCAGCTGAACTACCGAACCGTATTTAAGGAGTGCAAAAATAGGTTTTTTTGTTATTTGCACAAAAAAACCAAAACAAATCTATGAAAAGAATGGGGCAGGCTGGAGACATCGCAGTCTACATGATTTCAGCAAAAGCCAGGACTTTGACAACGTCAACAACTTCTGGTCCATTTAGCTTTCTAAAATCGCACGTTGATCTCTATCTGGTTTTGCGTTCAGCTATATGCCTGGCTTTCCTTTTATAAGTCAGTGATTCATTTTAGAATTACGAACTTTGCCCAATGATTGATCAAAGTGGTAGAAGCATCTACTACCTGCATTGTATGTCTCTGCTTGAAATAAAAAGCAGGCAGTTACGCGAATCAATCGATGCAGTCCAGGTTGCAGCCAATTCAGAGACCAAAAGCACGGCTGGTGATAAGCACGAAACAGCCAGAGCCATGGCTCAGCTAGATATTGAAATGCTTTCCAGGCAATTGGCGGAAGTCAATAAATCTATCGAATCCCTAAAGCGGTTATCCAGCCCGACCCCAAATGATTTCGTACAACCAGGATCTTTGGTTCAAACATCCATCGGTGCCTTTTATCTGTCGGTAGGATTAGGCGCCATAGAGGTCGAAGGTGAAAAGGTCATGGCTGTCTCATCCGAGTCTCCAATCGCAAAAGCGATTTTGGGTAAGAAGTCGGGCGATTGTATTATTTGGAATGGGACTGACCTGTGCCTGGTATCGGTCGTGAACTGATGCTGCTTTATAAAGCGAGATCCGTGGTAGCCACGGCTACAATTTGCCCGTTGACGATCACCGGCACCGACCGGGTCTTCATCCAGATGTTGCCACCGCCTGTGTCGAAGTAGGGTTCGGTCCAGATGGCGAATCCGCTGTCGATGGGCTGTCGTAGCCATGCCTGATCATCGATATGATATGCGGTGTCCATGAGATCGGAGTATGATAAACTGTCGCCAGAACGGTACCAATAAGGACTGTAAAGGGCCAGGTCAGCAGTATCAAGTAAGGTGACTGTCGATCCGAAAAAGAAAGAAGGATTTTCAAGCAGGTATTGGCGGATACGGTCGGATAAGTCTGAAGGATTCGGTGGGGTAGCGATCAATTCGGCTACAAAACCATTCAGCGCAGACTCCACACGTTGCTCGTTCGAAACAGAGGGCGTTTCATCGTTATCCTTCTTACAGGAGGTTAATACAAAAATAATAACGATCGAAAAAAAATGGACAATTGATTTTTTCATGTTGGTAGTCGTAACTGTCGGTGTTTATGTATGCTTATTTTACTTCCTCAGCGAGTAGTTCCATAGTGGCGAATAGGGGGAATATGTTATTCTGTACCAAAGTGTTGAGGCCATTGCTGATATCCCATACAGGCAGGTAACCGATCATGGAGATGTCAGTGGCTGGATCATAGCATGCGAAAACCAGGTTTCCAGCACGAGCTCCGCTGTGCCCTCTTCCTAATGTTCCGAAGGATTGGTTGCCATACGTATATTCCTCGTTGCTGTAGTCGGGAGACAGCGGTGTATTCATCAATTGTAGCGATTGGCTCCCAAGAAGGCCTTCGCCTTTCAGTGTGGCCCTGATCAGGTCGTGCAGTCCCACGATTGTTCCTTGGCCATTGCCTTGGGCTATAAGTATGGTGGGGTTATAAGTTGTGACAGTGGTCGTATCGTTACCTCCCTTGTAAATCAAGCCGTCACATCCGGGCGATTGTACACGGTTGTCTGTCGAGACATCTGGGAAGCGTATACGTCCGACTGATGAAGAAACAGACGGAATGACGACCTCGTCCATATAGTCGGAATATGTTTTGTTCGAGCCGCTTTTCAGGGAAAAAACTCTTGAAATGATTGTTCCAAGGATACTGTAGCCGACATTGGAATAGTGATAACCGGTGCCGGGTGCGAAATAGCTCAGGTTGTTGGTAGCGTTGAAGCTAGTGAAGTCTTCCGTAGTGAACGTATGGTTGGGGTCTGATTGAAGAAGGTATCCGGTCAATGAATATCCAAGCGATTGAAGAGTGTCATTGTCGCAATCGAAAACTCCAGCGGTATGGCTCAGGAGTTGACGGATAGTGATCAGGTCCTTATTTGGAATATCCCATTCAGGTGTTGAAGGTACATAGGGAATGGTGTAGCCAGGAATATCGGATGTTATAGTATCATCGATGTCCAGCCACCCTTCTTCAACCATGTTAAGGATCGCGCTGGAGGTGAACAGTTTGGTTACTGATGCGAATCGGAACCAGTCGTTTTCAGTAATGAGTCCCTGCGGATTCGGTGCGCTCGATATGAAAAAACGGCCTTTGGGTCCTTGCACAAAGAAATGCAAGCCGGGGGTAGTGATTCCCATCAGGGAGTCAATCTGGACGCGCATACTGTCTGCGATGGTTTGCATTCTTACTCGAGTAGGATTGCTGGAGTAGGAGTTGTTTTCTTCTTCCGAGCATGCGAAGAGCATCAGTAGTACAGTTGAAAGCGCTGCGAGTTTTTTTAAGTTCATGGCTGTTGGATAATGAAGCGGAAAAATAAAGAAAATGCAAATCGAAAATACATGTAGTGGGTTGGTTCGTTGAATTAATCCATCCTTGATGATACTTCTCCCTCAGTACCTTCCCTTAACCAATTTCAAGTCACTGCCGTCGAACTCCGCATATGAATCATAACGGATCCAGTCGCCGATATTGATGTATCGGCTCGTGCCGTTTATCGGCACATCCAACGGCAGATGCCTGTGGCCGAACACCAGGTAATCATATTGATCTTCGGCAAGCAGTTCTTTACAGTGTACGACCAGTCGCTCCTTCTCTTCACCGTGATAGGTCTCGTCAAGTTGACCGGTCGCAATCCTACTGCGCTGTGAAAAATAATTCGCCACCCCGATTCCCAGATTCGGGTGAAGTCGCGCAAACAACCACTGGCAAAGCGGTGATGCGAAAACGGTTTTGATCAACTTGTATCCATGGTCTCCGGGACCCAGTCCGTCTCCGTGTCCAATGTAGAATTTCTTTTCTGCGTACTCACGGACGATCGGCTTGCGATATACCGTTACGCCGATCTCTTTCTCAAGGTAGTCGAAGGTCCACATATCGTGATTGCCGGTGAAGTAATGAACCGGAATTCCTGAATCGGTGAACTGAGCGATTTTGGCCAGCAACCTTACATAGCCGCGTGGTACCACGGTCTTGTACTCGAACCAGAAATCGAACACATCGCCCAGTAGATACAACTCCTGAGTAGTCGGGAAAATGCGATCCATCCATTCTATCACCCGATGCTCCCGATCCTTGCTCGACACTTTATCAGGAACTCCCAGATGGAAGTCAGATGCGAAGTATATTTTTTTCCCAGGCTGCAGTTGCATATCAACGGTTGATACGGTCAAGTGGATTCAAAGCGCGCAAATCCAATTCGAACCGGATGCGTTCGCCAAAGTTAAGAAGTCCAGCATTATCCAGCGATGCGCGTATGTCTTTCGAGAAAGTCACCGGAATATAGATTTTCAATGCTTCCTTAAGCACGTTTATTTGTAATCCTGCTTCATAAGGGAACATGACCGCGTCCGTCACCAACCTGTCAGCTCGCTCAAAGCAACCGATATTGAAAAAAGCCTGTACAGGAAGCTTGCCCGGAATATCCGCTTTTAGGCCTGCAGTGATCATCCAGCTTTCACTGAAACGGGTAGGCGCAAAGGTGGCGAATCCACCGTCCGTGGAAACGAATTGCTTGGAAAGTATTCCGGATGTTTCATCCCTTCCAAGAAAAGCATGGTCGAACATGAAATCATCGTATCCCCTGCGGCCCGATAACTGAAAATCGTAATCGTTAGGATAGGTGTTCTTGGATGATGTTGAAACATACCCTGCAAACAATTGCCAATGCAATCCTTTCCTAGGGTCGGAGTAGGGCGTTTTCAGCTTGTATCTCAATGTGGAACGGACCGTCTCATTATTGACCAGTATATTAAGTTCTGCATTCCGATAGTGCCACGGATGATTATTCGATCGTTTGAAACGCACTTCATAAAAATCCTTCTTGACTGTTGTGGGCGAATAATCAGGCGATGCAGACAAAGGTATTCCCTGCCAGGTGGTCATTTGACGCAATCGGATTTCCTGATTGACCCTGTTTCGGGGAGTGTTGTTCCTGAGAGAGAATACAATCTGGTTCTCCCACCGCGTGAAATACAGTTGCGTCTGTATAGAAAAATCCGATCCGGGTTTTTCATAAATATCTTCCTGCAACGCATAATGCTGTAAACCGGTCTGCATGCGGATTTCCTTGAACAAGCCCCTGACAGGCATGATCTTGTAGTTTAAAAAACCACCTCCGGCTAAATCTTTCGTTCCCCACGCATACATCGGCATCAGAGCGAACTCCAGATTTTTTTGCGGGAATCCGATATTATGGATCACCATCCCGGTCATTACGCTGTTATAAAGATTCCAGCCTAAAGCGGGTGAAATGTACAGTTGCGTACGTTCAGGATCCTCCATGTCGGTCCATAACCTGAATTGCAATGGTTCTGTTTTTCGGAATACTCCCGATTCCCGGATAGAGTTGTCTTTCCTGTTTCGCTCAGGCATCCACCTGCCTTGATCCAACAGATGCGGTGATGTGGGCTTTCCGTCAATCACCACAATCGTATCCTTATCA
>JBJSZR010000404.1:0-5243 GCA_046090385.1 Bacteroidota bacterium | reverse complement strand
GACCCATGTTCTATCCCATGAACCAGCATCCTTATCTCAAGGATATCAAAGGGGATATGCGCATAGCTACCCGATTGAATCACCAGGGACTTATCCTCCCCAGTTTCCCGGAGCTGACAAAGGGACAGATCTTATCCGTTTGCAGAAAAATCAAGGAGTTCCTTTCTTCAAAATGAAGGCCACTTTTCCTGTAACCGATTCCTTTGTGATTCCTGCATCGGACCAGGAAGCGTGGGACCGTGTTTTGAATCAATTTCCTGAGGCACTGCAGGATATCCATCTCACGGCACGTTACCATCAACTTTATGAACGTAACGGAGACGGACAAGCCCGCTTGTTTGTTTTCAAGAGCAATGAAGAAACCTATTGTATGCCTTTTCTGATTCGTCCTATCGACGGATTGAATGGAATAGAGGGCAGTTATGATTCCGAGTCAGCTTACGGTTATTCGGGACCTGTGAGCACTACTGCTGAAAGTGGCTTCCTGAAAGCCGCTGATGAAACTTTCCGGGAATACTGTAATTCGGTTAAACTGGTCACTGAATTCGTACGGTTTCATCCGTTGCTCGACAATCAGCGATTCGTGCCGGAAGGTTCTGGCATGCAAGTGATACGACTGCGTGATTATGTTACGGTCGATCTCTCCTGCGGACTGAATGAGCGTATGGATCGCTATTCTGCTCAGAACCGTAATAAGATCCGCAAAGCGGAAAAGGCAGGAGTCCATGTCGTCGAAGATCCGTCCACTGCACAGTTCGCAACCTTCATAGACATCTACGTCGAGAACATGCGTCAGCTGCATGCATCCCGTATGTATTTTTTCTCCGATGCTTATTTTCACGAGTTACGTTCATTGATAAAACGTGACGGGGTGCTGTTGCTGGCGCTTGGTCCCGAAGGGATCCTCGGCGCAGCCGTATTTCTTGCATCGGGATCGTATTCCCATTATTTCCTTTCATCTGTCACTGCAAATGGTCGCCAGCTCGGTGTTGGTAATCTGTTGCTGCATGAGGGAATCAATTGGGCTGCTGATCGTGGTGCCAGGATCATGCATTTGGGAGGAGGACTCACCGCCGATCCTGCCGATCCGTTGCTTACCTTCAAACTCAATTTCAGTAAAACAACCGTGCCCTTTTTCATCGGCAAAAGAATACATGATGAAACTGCCTACCGTAAGATTCTTGAAGCATGGGAGAAAAAACATGGCATAGCTGCCGGAGCATTCGGGAATATCCTGCAACGCTACCGCTGGACTGACGAAGACCTTGGGAATATGCGATGAAAGAATTGCCTGAAATCCGGCTTCGACCGCTTAGAGTGGATGATGCTTTTGTTACTTGGAATTGGCGAAACCACCCCATGGTGCGGGAGTATTTTTCCGGTCATGGAGAGGAAGTGACGCTGGTTGATGAGCAGGATTGGGTCCATCGGCAGTTGAAATCCGATCAGGATGGTGTCACTTTTTGCGTGGAAGACGCTTTGAGTGGTTTATTGGTAGGTATGACTTTTCTGAAAAAAATCGACCGCAGGAACCGGCAAGCGGAGTTCGCCATACTGATTGATCCTTCGCAATCAGGAAAAGGTTACGGCATCGCTGCATGCCTGGCAACTCTCAGGGAAGCGTTTTCGTCATACACCTTGCATAGGGTTTATCTGAAAGTGCGTACGGACAACGAGGCCGCTATCCGCTTATACGACCGTTGCGGATTCATGAAAGAAGGGATACTCAGAGACGATCATTTCAAGAACGGGCGATTTTACGATCAGTATATCATGTCGGTATTGGATCAGGGTAAATGACGGATAAGATGGAAAGGAAACCATTCCATATCGTACTCCTGTCGCCTTATTGTTTGTTGCGACCTACCACCAACAGGATTTATGACATGCGGCTTTGTGATGCTTTTGCCGGACACGGACGTCCCGTGAAAGTCATTTATCCCTACACCTATATGCGCGACAACATACATCGCTCATCGATTCCGCACGCTTACGGTATGAGGAACACTGTCAAGAGAAGGATGTTGTTGACCCCGTTGACGGAGAATTCCCCGAAACTTTGGCGCTTTTTGATTTTGTTGCTGGAATTCACTTGGGCAGTGATCAGTGTTGCTTTGACAGGTATTCTTACTCGCAGAAGGACACTGATCGTTTCCAGAGATGCCAAGGCACTATTGCCTGCAATAATCGTTAGGAAATCATTGGCATGGATTTTCAGTGCTAAAGTGATCTATATCGCTTCGGAGGTGAAAGATGCTCCGATTTTCAAATGGGTTGTTAAAAATTCCGATGGAGTAATGGCTGGAGTCACCACTACTCGTAAGCGTATCCAGGAATTGGTTAAGTTGCCTGACAGCCGTTTCATGCTGTCGCTGGCTCCCGTGCCTGAACCTGTCGTACAGTGTTCAAAAGAAGAGGCCAGGAAAACCATCGGGTACTCTGAAAAACAGCCACTGGTAGTCTATACGGGTAAGCTCGGTATGGATGTCCATGAGCTCATGTATATTTTCGAGGCAGCCGCCTTGTTGCCTGACTATAAATTCCTTTTCACCGGAGGTCGGGCCTCTGCAGTCGCCGCTGTTCGAAAGCATTGTGCAGATGCCGGCATCGAAAATGTGATGTTTACCGGATTCATGAATGATTCCACACAGGTCAGGTACTACCAACTGGCTGCTGATGTGCTGGTGTCTTACTACACGGCCAAGGACCACCTTGTTGAATTCAATTATCCTCAAAAAGTGAATGAATATCTCACCACAGGTAATCCGGTGGTTACGCCTGATTTTCCTGCAACACGTGATGTTCTGAATGACACCAATGTGATCTTTGTCCGGCCTGACGATCCTATGGATCTGGCTCGGGGCATCAGGCTGGCTGTAGTGGATGATCGCCTTGCGGCGAACATAACCCGACAAGCCAAGGAGGATATGAAAGAACTCACATTTGAAAAACGCACAGCCGAGTTCCTTCGGTTCGCTGAAACATGTTGATCTTCGGCTAATGGAATTTCATCGGCTACTTCGCGATTATGTGAATTTCGGTTGTCATAATGCCGGTGATTATCCGTGGTCTCTTTTTTCCGGCTCGTATGTATTCAGGAAAAATGCAAAAAAAGTCCAAAAGGCTTTCAGCGATTATCGGCAGGGTGTCACATCCGAATCCAGAGAATTGCATTTTCCCTGTTACGACGGCGATAACCCTCATTTGCTTGGTTTGAAGGAACATCTCCTTCCGGTAAGCGGGCATCTCTTATCCGTCTTACTGCACGGCAGCCAAGCCGACGGCAGAGTGACCGGCTACAGCGATGTGGACGCACTGGTGATTCTTAGAGATTCTATCTTCGATGATCCGGAGTCCTTGGTGAAGGTAGCCCGACAACTTTGCCTCGCAAAAAAATACATGTATCGTATCGATCCCCTGCAGCATCATGGCTGGTTTGTACTCACAGAGCGCGATCTTTCTTGTTTTCCTGAAGCTGTGCTTCCGTTGGAAGCACTTGCTGAGGCCAGGCGATTGACCGGAGAAGCTCATCTCCACATTCGTATTGCTGAAAAAAAATCATCGATCTATGAAGCGGAAGCTGTCAGGGTTTTGGACAGATTGACCCGGATCGTCCTCGATAAAAGATTCCCGCGGAATCACTTTGCGTTGAAGTCCATACTCAGCGAGTGCATGATGTTGCCGGTACTTTACCTGCAAGCTCGCGATTCCAAAGGTTATTCGAAGCGCGTGAGTTTCATAGATGCAAAAAAAGATTTTTCTGCGGAGGATTGGTCAGTGATCGGTGAGTTGTCGGCTATCCGCGCCGGATGGTCTCTTCATTTGTCTTGGCCTGCTTCATTTATTCTGCAGCATCCGGAGCCTTGGGCCGACAAGCTCCGCAAGTACTGGCCTACTCCCATCCCTGCTCGTTTGCGAAATCAGATCGATGACGGTTTTTATCGACGATTATTGAAACTGATCGATGCCATGAAGCAAAGAATTGCCACTTAAGGTCCACCTGTTTCAAACAGGATGTTCCCCGGTCGATATCAGTGCGAACAGGAGGTTCACTTGCTGAAACGCTGAACTGCTTTTTGACGTATAATGCCAGTTGGCGTTGTTGCCGTCAGCTTGAGCACCTTGTCCAAAAAATACTCGTATTCCGATCTGCCTGTAAAAGTTCCGGTGGAAGCTTATGATGAAGCTAAAAAGCGCTTTGTCGCATACTTTGCAGGCGTTTCCGGTTTGACCTCCATTTACAGCTTTGGAAGCGTTTCCGATCCGGGTATTTCTGATATCGATCTGCTACTGGTGTTTGAGGATGAGATGATGTGTAAAACCGATTTCCGCAGACAAATGTCAGCCGAAGACCGGTACCTCTTCATTCATGCTCCGTACGCCACGGGTAAGTCGTTGTTGTTCGAAGGACAACGGTTCACCTTCTTCAGACCTTACCATCTGGTTCATGGCGATGATGTTTTTTTCGGTATGAACTTCAAAGAAGCTGATCCATTGGTGCGCCACCAGGTTGCATTGGAATACCTTCTTCGATTATACTTCAGTTTACAGATGCAAAATGCATATCGTTTACTCCGTGTTCGCAGTATTCTGTTGAACGCTAAGGGTTCATTCATTGATATCCTGCATCTGGCACCATCTGATCTTCAAGCCCTCTCTTTGAACGGTCAGCTACGGCAATTAAGGACGGAATGGTTTGCCGGCAAAAAGCCTCCGCTGAATGATTTCACGCTCTGGTTCGAATCATTCTTTACATGGTTCACAAGCTTTCTCGAAGAACAGATGCGCCGTGGAGTCATGTATCTGCCACAAGACAGGATCTACACGATTGCCCGTAATCTTACTTTTTCAAAAAGCACGTCACTCGCAATCGATGCAAAAGTCACAAGAATGGCACTCCTCAAACCCGTTCTCGGCCGTAAGTATTTCAATTTCCTGAACAGGTTAAGCAGCTTCCATGTCACCTTGCCGTTTCAGAATGAAAACATACCTGAACCGCTTTCTGCATATTTCAATTACAACACTCGTCAGCGTACTCATAACAGGCTACATTTGCCTCATTGCCTTCCTTTCACCAACAGTCTTCATTTGAAATGAGTCGCCCTACTGTACTTTGGGAATCCCGTTCGCCCGTCGTAACAGACAGTTTTTCTGCCGGTCGTGTGCTGAAGACAGCCAACGGAGGTAATGCCTACGATGACGCACCGAGCTGCGCGATTTCCGCACATCGATGTGATGGATTA
>JBJSZR010000403.1:0-1141 GCA_046090385.1 Bacteroidota bacterium | reverse complement strand
CGGACAAAAGGTGGTGGTCGAATTGGTCGACTGGCCGGATGGCAATAAGAATCCGTTGGGGAAAGTGTCTCGAGTACTGGGCTGGCCGGGAGAAAACGATGCCGAAATGCACGCTATTCTGGCGGAGTTCGGTTTTACCGTCGAGTTTCCGCCACACGTGGAAAAAGAGTCCGAGAAAATTCCGGAAACGATTCCGATAGAAGAAATAAAACGGCGCAGGGATTTTCGTAAAGTCACCACATTCACCATCGATCCTGTTGATGCGAAAGATTTCGACGATGCTCTTTCCATACGTAAGCTTGAAAACGGAAATTGGGAAATAGGTGTGCACATAGCAGATGTTTCCCACTATATACGTCCCGAAACGGCACTTGACAGAGAGGCGTATGATCGGGCAACATCGGTTTATCTGGTAGATCGCACGGTGCCGATGCTTCCTGAAAAACTTTCTAACGGAGTCTGCTCTCTTCGACCACACGAGGATAAATTATGTTTTGCCGCTGTATTCGAAATGGATGACGCCGCGAACGTACTTGACCGGTGGATCGGTAGAACAGTGATACATTCCGACCATCGTTTCACGTACGAGTCGGCGCAAGAACTTATCGAAGCTCCGGGCGGCATCCTGTCTGACCAAGTGAACACGCTTCACTCCCTGGCACAGAAACTGCGTGGTGAGCGGTTCCGGAAAGGTGCTATCGCTTTTGAAAAACTGGAAGTGAAATTCCGGCTTGATGAAAAAGGAAAGCCTCTGGGGGTTTACCTGAAAGAGAACAAGGAGTCGAATCAGCTTATCGAGGAGTTCATGTTGCTTGCTAATCGGACTGTGGCCGAATTCGCGGCAAGAAAGCATACGATAACGGGCAAAAGTGTTTCGAAAAAAAAGGCGGGCGGTCCGGAAATAGAAAAAGTGCATGTACAAAAGTGGCCATTCGTTTATCGTGTGCACGACGGTCCGGTAAACGAGCGCCTACAGGCTTTTGTGAAATTCGCAGCCCGCTGGGGACACAAGCTTAAAACAGATACAGATAAGGAAGTGGCGCACTCGATGAACGGGCTTATGAAAAGTCTGCGCGGAAAGAAAGAACAGAATGTTCTCGAGCAGTTGGCCATCAGAACGATGTCGAAGGCGGTCTATACG
>JBJSZR010000402.1:0-1358 GCA_046090385.1 Bacteroidota bacterium | reverse complement strand
GGTAGGATTCGGATTATTCCAATTGCTCAAGAAAGCAAAAGTAAAGGACATACAGGATACGAAAAGTGCTGTTCATGCACACTACCTGCTTAAAGGATTCATGCTCAACACACTCAATCCGATGGTATTGTTGTTTTGGTTGAGTGTTGTTGGAATCGTAGCATCCCGTGAGCATTACACAGAGATGCACGAGCTTATGTTCTTCATTTCAGTAGTCGGTACCGTATTTCTGATCGATACGATGAAGTGTAAACTGGCGAACAGACTGAAAAGGCTGATGACGGAAAAGTTCATTCATCGACTCAACCTGGGTACGGGATTAGTGTTGATCGGATTCGGCGTGGAGATGATTGTAAGGACTTTTATTTGAAATCAGCAGAGGTTTGATCACTACTTGCACATCGTGGCAGGACTCGTTATCTTTGCATCCCTTCTTAAATGGACACTTAGCTCAGTTGGTTTAGAGCATTACCTTGACAGGGTAGGGGTCACAGGTTCGAATCCTGTAGTGTCCACTAAAATGATAATCCCGCACCGATGGCGGGATTTTTTATTTCCAATAAAAATAAGTTCAATGCTTCCGGTCTGCTTTGTGATAGAACAGTGACATGGCAATGGAATGCGGCAGAGTAATGGCTGCAAGTCCGATTACAACGAGTGATACAGGTTCTGAAAAGAAATCCGCGTAGGAATCGAATGCGAAATAGATGATTGTTATCAACAAGCAACCGCCTGCAGTGAAAGGTGCGGCCAATTTCAGCATGCTACGCTGGTTCAAGGCGAGTTCTTGGCCGAGATCCTTCCAGGCAGTTCGGCTGTGGACGAGGATGTAATAGATGCCGAATGCCAATATTAACGGCAAATTGATGCCGATAGCAAGCACAATCAGCGCATCGATGATACGATTATGGCCGGGTGTGAAAAGCTGGAAAATACCGATGAGGGAAAAGAGCGTGATCGAAAGGAATGTACGCTGCGAGACGTCGGGATTGGGCACGCTTATGCCGAATCCATGAAGATATTCGACTGTCTCTTTGGAGTGAGTGATAAAGAGAATGGAAAGCAGAAGTGTTCCATAAACAAGGTCAAGGATTCTGCTTGGGGAGGAAGACGATCTTAGATCTGTTTCTCCGAAATGATAGGCAGAGTTCAGAAGAAATAATATGAAAACCAGTTTTGGTGTTATTGTCCATGTCAATACGACAATTGCCACTATTAGCAGATATACTGCAAGGCTGGTGAAGCGAGGCTTGTTCGGACTGGTGTATCTGCTGACGATGTAGAAGTCGAGAGAGCCGTGAGTCATACCCGGAAATATGAATCCGATAGCCAGAAAAGGAATACTCAACCAGTTCAGC
>JBJSZR010000401.1:0-2137 GCA_046090385.1 Bacteroidota bacterium | reverse complement strand
GGTGTTTTCAATTTCGTCGTAAACTGGATGTTTGGAATCGGGAAAAAGATCTTTTATGATGTTGAGGTGTGCCTGTTTGATCTCCGAAAAAATATCGAAAGTTTCGGGCAGCTGATCCAGGTGGGCCTGATTTAATTTTTCGAGCGCATTGGTGGTTTTGCCCATGGCCGAAACGATGACCACCAGCTTTTCACCGGTGAACTGTCCGAGGATGGAGACTACGTTTCTGACGCCTTCAGCGTCCTTGACCGATGCGCCACCGAATTTGAATACCCTCATGTTGCGAAGGTATGAAGTCTTCATTCAATTTCGGCTCTTGGCTCCTCATTCACCCATGCTATGAAGAGCTTATAGCCCAGAGCGAGCACTACTGCACCTGTGAAAAGTCCCATGATACCTGACAACAGGAATCCTCCTATCGATCCGATGAAAATGATGGAAGTGGGAGCGGGTTTTCCACGTCCAAGAAAAACCGGTTTTAAGAGGTTGTCCGAAAACATCACGATGATGCACCAGATCGTAAGCACTGTTGCCGGTAATGCTCCCATGGAACTGTAGGCGTAGATGATCACCGGAGTTGCGACCAAAAAAACACCCAGTTGGAGAATGCATAACACCATGCAGATGAGGGTCAGTATGCCCGCAAAAGGTATTCCTGCGATCCAAAATCCGATTCCAGCGGCAGCGGCCTGTATGAATGCGACACCGATAATCCCTCTGGCCACGTTCCTGATGGTCATTTCTGCGATGTCCGAGAACAAGGCTCCCCGGTCTTTCAATATTTTCCTGAAGAAAGCATTTGCGAAGGCACTTGCCTCCTTGTTGTACATCAATAGGACACCCGCCACCAGTACTGAGCAAATGAATTCAATGAGTCCGAAGCCCATGCGCCCCGCTGTAGCTCCCAACCATTTCAACGCAGCCATCGATTGATCCGGATAACGATCGATTACGCCTGTCACATTTTTTGCTGTCAGACTCCACAATTCGAAAACTGATTTGCCAACCACCGGCCAATTAGCAACGGATTCAGGTGGAGGTGGCACGTGTAATGAGTCGGCATCATAGGCTGATTTGAGTTCCGATGCTGTGCGTATCATACTGTTAAGCATGACATAGCCCGGTATGGAGATGCCGATGATTCCTGTGATGATCAGGATCCATGCGGTGCGTCGGTCCTTGCCCCCAAGCAATTTATTGATCCTTAAAAAAATCGTAAAGGTGCTTATGGCTATGATGATGCCCCACATCACGATATTGATGAACGGAGCTATGATGAATGCGCACCAGGCTAACAAGCCGACGAGTAAGATAATCCGGATCAGATTGTCAAGTTGTAGCCGTTGTTTCTCCTGTTCTGCCATTTTCGGTTATCAGATTTTGAAGTCGTGTATCTGTTGTGATGTCATTTTGCAGTCATGCCAGGTAGCATCGATGTTCGCACCCCATTTTTCATAGAGACGAATGGCAGGTGTATTCCAGTCAAGCACCTGCCAGTGCACTTGTTTTGCATCAATTACACGGGCTTCTTCCATGTATGCCATGAATAGCTTGGATCCTATTCCGAGTCCCCTGTGTTTCTCTGTCACAATCAGATCATCCAGAAAAAGCCCCTTGCCTTTCCAAGTGGAATATTTCACATAATATAGTGCCACACCAACGATTTCAGCTTTCAATTCTGCTACATGAAATCCGAAGACAGGTCGTAGTCCGAAACCATCCGTCTCCATAGCTTCAAGCGTGTTCGTGACTTGTTCAGGAGCCTTTTCGAATTCGGCTAATTCCTTGATGAGCCGGAGTACAGCCGGCAGATCCGATTTTTTTCCTTTCCTGATGAATGCTTCGGTCATACTATCAATAAAGATTCCTGACGCGGATGGTATGCTTCACTTTTTTCAATTCTTCAAGCGCTTTGGACGAAGTCTTCTTATCACAATCGGTCACCACGTAGCCTATTTCAGGATTCGTCTGTAGATACTGTCCGAGAATATTCACCTTCAACCTCGATAATTTCGAGTTAATCTCGCCAAGAACACCGGGCCGATTCAAATGGATATGCAGGAGTCGATGTGTATCATGCTGTACCGGTAAGCTGAGTGCAGGTACGGAAAGCGATCCGGTGCTGGATCCGGTTGCC
>JBJSZR010000400.1:0-2775 GCA_046090385.1 Bacteroidota bacterium | reverse complement strand
AGAACTTATCAGGCTGTCGGACTTCAACACGGTTCTGAAAAAAAAGAATGTCTTTCAATCTGAACCGGTTATCGCCCTGGTACACCGTTGTTCCTGTTCCGAACGAACTGGAGATAATCGCCTCTACCTTGTCATTTATCTTATAATGAAAAGCCGCATTGGCCTTTATGTTATTGGTGTTGTAATTGACCAAATCGACTTCACGGTATCCCGTTCGGTAATAGGTCATCAGACCTGGATTGGTAGCAGGTTGATTGGAGAAATTACTCGTTGAATAATATTCATCACCGTAAATATTGACGGCATCGTAACCACCCGGATTCAAGATCCCATCAGGCGACTGAGGCGTGGCTGCATAATTTTCCGCCTGCCAGTCATTGGCCTTCATAGCGAAGAAATTCAACTTATAGCCGAATCGGTCCTCTCCGTTTTTATCCTTGAAAACCTGAGCCCAACGGATCGACGATTCCAATAATCCACGTTCTCCCGCTTTGGCAGAAACCTCCAATCCGGGTTTATAAAAAGGACTACGCGTGCGGATGTCGATGACTCCATTGAAGGCATTAGGTCCGAAAAAGGCAGTACTTGCGCCGGCGACCAGATCCACTTTCAATACGTCCAACTCGGGCGAGCCAAGAAAATTACCAAGTGAAAAATTCAACCCGGGCGACTGATTGTCAACACCGTCAATAATCTGTAAAGAACGTACCGGAGAAGTTGAATTGAATCCGCGGGTGTTGATGACCGTGAAGCCAAGCGAGGCTGTGGTCAGGTCCACACCCTTCAAAGTGCCCAGAGCCTGGTAAAACGACAGCTGAGGACTTTCTTTCACCGCAAGGATATCGATCGACTCAACTGTTAGTGCCGACTGTTTCTGCTTTTCAGAAATACGACTACCTGTCACTTCGACGTCTTTGATAAGCTGTACCTTTGATTTCAGGCGAATTGACAATGCCTTTGAAACGTCACTGACCGCTAACTCCTGCGACTCATAACCCACATACGTGAACAAAAGCGTATATGGACCGGTTCCCTCCAGCTTCAAAGAAAATTTTCCATCAAGATCGGTGACAACACCGTTGGTTGTTCCTTTCTGTGAAACACTTGCACCGATTACCGTCTCACCGGACTGCTGATCACGGATAATCCCGGAAACCGTTTGGGCCTCTGCCAGGAATGGAAAACACAAAAGAAAAAACAGGAAGTATTTGGAGAAAGTGGACATATCATCGGATTGTACACCTTAAACCTAAGCTGAATATCTTGATGAAAAATATGTAGTTGACTGGACTTTTTAACACCCGCAATCAGCCCATCACTACCATCACCTGGTTCTTCTCCACCTTGTCGCCTTTGGTAACGGCAACCCGCTTGACCACCCCGTCGGCTGGTGCCTTAATGATGTTCTCCATTTTCATGGCTTCTAAAACAAGAATGGCATCCCCTTTCGAAACAGATTGGTTTTCACAAACCATCACATTGAGAACCAGCCCTGGCATAGGAGCTTTCATGTCATTGACCTTCTTGCTTGTGGAGACATCGATACCCATCTCACGGAGCAGATCGTCATACTTATCACGGACCTTCAGGGTGTACAGATTATTGTTCACTCCTATCACAAAAGTCTTCTCCTCCAGATTCACGCTTACGACTTCGGCCGTATAAGAACGGTTATCCCTGACAATGTGAAAACGCCCCTTCCGAAATTCCAACATATCAGCATGAACAGGTTTGCCGTCGACAGATAGCCTGCCTGAGTCAGCTTCCACTTTGAACTGATGTCCGTTGACTTCCACTGTGTACATGCTTCAAAAGTACCAAAAATCAACGGGGCGGGCTATCGTTGTGCCGATTATCTTTGAGCTATGTACCGAAGAAATCTGTTTTCCAATCTGACGTTGATCACCCTTCTGATAACCGTTTTCAGTTGTAAATCCTCAAAAAACACGACACGTCAAGTCGATCTGCCCGAGATTGATGTCTCTTCAGATGCTTCCCTTGATGTTTACAGGGAGGCCTATCCACAATACGTGGATCTGATACATACAGAACTGCATTTGAAACCGGATTGGCAGAAAAGTGAAATGGAGGGCACTGCCGTCATCCGTTTCAAGCCTCACTTCTACCCGACTGACAGTTTCGTATTCGATGCCAAAGTAATGGACATCCAAGCTGTGACGTTGAAGGGCCAAGATTCGGTGCGATATGATTACGACGACCGACAACTGAAAGTATTTTCCAGGAAAAAACATCTTAATACCGATACGCTTGAACTGACCATCCATTACACATCAAGACCGGAAAAGATGGATGGAGCGGGAAGTTTCGCCATCCAGGGAGATAAAGGTCTTTACTTCATAAATCCGGATGGCTCCAATCGATACAAACCCCGTCAATTGTGGACGCAAGGCGAAACCGAATCTAATTCCGTCTGGTTTCCAACCATCGAATCGCCGGCACAGAAAATGACACAAGACATCTTCCTGACCGTCGATTCGACATTACAGACCGTTTCCAACGGGAAACTTATCAGTCAGAAAAACAACGGTGACAGCACAAGAACAGATCATTGGAGGCAATCGCTTCCTGCAGCTCCCTATCTGACAATGATTGCGGCGGGGACCTTCTCGATTACAAAAGAAAAATGGCAAGGAATCGATGTCTCCTACTACGTGGATCCGCCTTACGGAAAATATGCGCCCTTGATTTTCGGAGAGACGCCCTCCATGTTGAGTTTCTTTTCAGAGAGATTCGGAGTGAAATATCCGTGGGAAA
>JBJSZR010000399.1:0-5922 GCA_046090385.1 Bacteroidota bacterium | reverse complement strand
AGGTTCAATAGATCTTACTGCCGGTGGTGGTACGGGTACATTGACTTACTTGTGGAGCAATAATGCTACCAGCGAAGATATCAGCAACCTGACAGCTGGTGTTTACAGCGTAACAGTTACAGATGCGAACAGTTGTACAGCCAGTACATCTGCTACCATTAACAATGCTCCATTGTTGTTAACAGTAACTGAAACTATAGGAACTATTGCTTGCAATGGCGGATCAACCACCCTCACTGTAAATGCGTCCGGCGGCACCTCTCCATACACTGGTACAGGTAGTTTCACTCGCAACGCTGGTGCTTATACTTACACTGTCACAGATAACAATGGTTGTACCGGTGTTGTGAATGGTGTCATTACCCAGCCTTCCGTACTCACTGCTTCAGCCTCTGCAGGAGTGATCATCTGTATCGGGGGTGGAACCAATGTAGTGGTTTCAGCAACAGGTGGAACATCTCCTTATACCGGAACAGGTACATTCGTTCGTTCTGCTGGGGCTTATGCCTTCACAGTCACTGATGCGAATGGTTGCACTTCATCAGTAAGCGGAAACATAGCAGCTCCTACTTCAGGAACAGCCATTTCCGTAACAGCAGTTGTCTTGGATTCCATAACTTGTAATGGAGGCACAACCAGGGTGGATGTTACAGCATCCGGTGGAACAGGAGTTTATACTTCCGGCACTGGAATCACGACCGGAGTGTTGGGAGGTTCGCAGACCTTCCTGGTGATAGATAGTCAAGGCTGTTCAGGTACAGCTACCATCAATGTCCGTCAGCCAGTGGCTATTTCAATCACCGGTTCCTCAAGTGTCACTGCTTGTACTCTGAACGGCACATCCTTCAGTATCCGTATTTCGGGCGGTACACTTCCATACGTTTCGAGTTCGACCAGCTATGACGCCAGCGGAAATTGTATTTATACCGTGGTGGATGCTAACGGCTGTTCAAAAACATCCACTATTAATCGGTAATCGATTATTCGATATCGCAGTAAAAAATGAAAAAAAGCCCGCTATCGAAAGATAACGGGCTTTTCAATTGAATACTCAGTTTATCTTGCGGTGAAAGTAATGGTTAACCATTATTTTCCCGCCCGTAATTGTAGCGCAGATGACAAATGATAGGTCATATCGCAGGTTCATTTGAATGAATGAAGGTTCGCACTGTCAGCCCATCGAGGCCACAAGATGCTTGTAGTCGCTCTTACCGAGTTTTTTCAACAAACTGACATGTGAACTCAAAGCAGCGCCAAAAGTAGGGAAGTGTACATAGGGCAATCCGAATTCTTTTGCTGTAGAAGCCACAATAGGTGCGATCTTAGGGTAATGGATATGGCAGATTCGTGGAAAGAGGTGATGCTCGATCTGGTAGTTCAGTCCGCCCACATAAAAGGTGATGAGCGGATTGCCACGAGCAAAATCTGCTGTCGTGGTGAGCTGGTGGATCGCCCATTCGTTTTCAATATCGCCTGATGCGTTGGTAACAGGAAATTCAGAGGTTTCAACGACATGGGCTAACTGGAAAACCAGACTCAATATCATGCCGGCCACCAGGTGCATCAGAAAGAATCCGAGCAATACGTACCAGAACGGTACATCCAGAATCAGGATGGGCCAAACCACCGTGTAGGCTACGTAGCCAAGCTTCCAAAGCAACAGCTTGATGAAGGTGCGACGCAATCCGCCGGGTGTTTCTTTGGATACGCCGGTCCTTTGGTAGCGGAAAACTTGGAGGAAGTCTTTCAATACGATCCAGAAAAAAGTCAGGAGCGAGTACAACACGAACGCATAGATGAACTGGTAGCGATGAGCTTCCTTGTGGGTACCGTTGGGGGAGAAGCGGAGTCCTGGCTTATCGGACACATCCTCATCAGCCGGGTGGATATTGGTGTATGTATGATGCAGGATATTGTGCTGCAGCTTCCAATTCCTGGCATCGCCTCCGACCAGGTTCAGTGAGTGCCCAACAATGTCATTGATCGTATTGTTGGAGGAATAAGCTTTGTGATTGGCATCGTGCATTACGCTCATGCCGATTCCGGCAAGACCGAATCCCATGGCCAGCCAACAAAGCCAGAACCATGGTCCAGTTGCAATGGAGGTCACCATGAGTGTGAACGGAAGGAAATAAAGTGCCAGCATGAAAATGGTTTTGAAAACCATGGCTGCATTTGCATGCGGAGAAATACCGTTTGATTCGAAATAATCGTCTACTCGTTCACGCAGGACTTTATAGAATTCGGTTTGCCTGGTGTTCAGGAACTTGATGTGCTGACTCATTTGGCTACAAAGTAGTCATTAAACCGTTTGGATAATGATGCCAAGCTCTCATTATCATTTTATCTTTTAACATTTTACCCTTAACTTGACAATCAAATGAGGTTCTTTAAAGCACATCTCTTTCTTTTCCTTTCCATCCTTTCTTCCTGTGTCAAACATCATCTGGACGATGGCATTGCCACTATCTCTGTGAATGTCCATCCAGCAGGAAGTGGTATCGTTTCAGGAGCCGGTGATTATAATGAGGGCGACTCGGTGACCTTGAATGCGATTCCTGCCCGGAGGATGGTTTTCGTGTATTGGGAGGAAGATGGAAGAATAATCAGTTCCTCGAACCCTTATCGATTCTTAGCAGGTCCCGACCGTCAGTTGACCGCTGTTTTTGAAGATTATCGTGAGAGGCTCTTAGGTGCCTACAGTGGCACCAGAAACAACTATTCCTGGATCATGTCTAATCCCATTGCCTACGATACCACTTTTGCTTATTCGTTTACAGTTGAATCGCATCCCTCCGTTGACAGTATCCGTGTCGATAACAGGGTTTTTCCTTTCGATACCACCTTAAAATATTATTCCATGCCTTATCCCGGGCAGATCACCAGTTTGGAATTCATTGGAGATACATGTAAAATGTATTTCAGGTCAGGAGGACTTGGAGGCTTTGGCAGTACGACCATTACCGGCTTGAAGAACTGATTTCCCGTAATTTCAATCGATTTTTGTTGAAATTTATCCGTTTGTAATGGGATTTTGGAGGCGTACTTCTTCAATAAAAAAGTAATTTTAACCGCTATCTTATAAAACTGATTGTTCAACTTTTGAACCTTCATCTGAAACCATTCAAGAAATGAAAACATCCTCTCATTTGAGATCCCTTTTCATCATCCTGGCGATGTTTGTCTCAGTGGCTTTACTGCTGAGTTCCTGCGAATATTTCAATTCGAAAAAAGGAGCAGCAGCAGTCGAAGAAGTCAAATTATTCCCTGTAAAATCAGGAAGTGTTTTCGAATACATCGATCGTGAAGGCAAGATCACAATCAACCCGCAGTTCGAGCAGGCATCGCTCTTCAGGGACGGACTGGCTTTGGTCATGACGGATGACGAGGATGCGAGATGGGGCTATATCAATGAGCAAGGGAGTTTTGTGTCCGCATCCAGATTCAAAAGCGCCACGGTTTTTCAGGAGGGATTGGCTTTTGTGGTTGAACCAAATGGTGCTCCCCGGTGTGTGAACGTTTCAGGTGAAACGGTTTTCAATTTAAGTCAGGCCGAAAAAGTCCAGGTCTTCTCTGAAGGGCTGGCCGCCTTCAGTATCATTGATTCACTGGGCGAGGTTTGGGGCTTTGTCAATAATCAGGGAGCAATTGTTGTTTCGCCTCAGTTCAAACAAACCGGAAGTTTCAGTGAAGGTCTTTGCAGAGTAGCTAATTCAAAAGGTGATTGGGGATATATCGATCTGACAGGAAATCTTGTCATTGGTTATCAGTTCGATCTGGCGAAGGATTTTCAAAACGGCAAGGCTGTAGTAGGACTCAATAAGAAGCAGGGAGCAATCGACAAAGAAGGCAAATTCGTCATCAACCCTCAATTCAAATCCATGGAAAGTGATGGCGACAGGTTTGTCATTACTATGGACAGGAAATTCGGTTGGTGTGATGCGGATGGAAGGATTATCATCAATCCTCAGTTCGACATGGCTTATGGCTTCGGGGCTGAAGGTCTTGCGGTTGTGAAATCTGGACGCAACTTCGGTTATATCGATAGTGATGGCAAATTCGTCATCAATCCTCAATTCGATTTCGCACTACCATTCAATAAAGGGATCGCATGTGTATTGACCGGAAGGGATGTTGGCTTCATAGATAAAGAAGGCAAGTATATCGTCAACCCTCAGTTCGATGGTACTTCGCCGGATGTCCTATCGACCCTTACTACCGGTAAATCCACGTACGATATAGCAACTACAGATTTTTTCAATTTGAATGCCGTCTTGCAGCGAATCGATTTCGAAAAGCCGGAGGGCTTGTCGTTGAACAGTAGTTTCGGTGATGTATTGGCTCAATACGGCAAGACCACACGGGATTTTTATTTTACTGGCAATAAGCACAAATTATTCAGTCGGCAGAAAATCACCTCCGACGCTCAACTTGCCTTTTATTTTCTTGGAAGACCAGATTATAAAATGGATATGAATGATTTCTCTTATCGGGTGCAGGAATCCACACCGGTGAATGGATATGTTTGGGTACTCAAGCTTAGTGGACGTGGATCCGGTAAGGCTGAAATGGTGATGGAGGAACTGGAAAAAAAGCTCTCTGGTTACACACTGAAAAGCGATGGCTATCGTGGCCGTTATAAGGAATATGTCAATAGCACAAGCCGTGTCAAATTATTGCAGAATGGAGATTATATTTCCATAACTATCATCAGGGAAGACAGCGATCCCACCTTCTCCAATCTGACGGATGATTTTCGTGATGATTGATTTTCATCATTAGTCAACGTGACTACCCAACTCAAATAATCCATAAATCCTCAAAAAAAACACTCTACCATGAAAAAAAATTTCAATTATGTCCTCGCATTCGTTCTTTCGATTGCATTGTTCAATTCCTGCAGTAAGGACGATGATTCAAACAATACTACAGCTCCTACTAAGACTCAATTGCTCACTGAACATTCCTGGAAGTTGACGGGATTGACCGTCAATGGTACAGATCAATTCGCATCTGTCGATGCTTGCGAGAAGGACAATCTATACACATTCCAGTCCAACGGCACCGGAACACTGGACGAAGGAGCATCGAAGTGTGATCCTGCTGATCCTCAAACCACCAATCTCACATGGGCTTTTGCATCCAATGAGACTATCCTTACACTGAATGACGGCTCCGGTGCACTCGATTTGACCTTGGTGACATTGACTTCGGATCAGCTGCGACTCAGTATTACAGATAACTCATTAGGAATTCCGTTGACCGTTGTTCAGACGTTCGGAAAACCCTGATAAAATCGTTCCTCTCGACTACGCTCGACAAGCATGATGTGTAAATTTGTCCCGCTTGTCGAACGTAGCCGAGACAAGTTGAGACAAGTATTCAATAAAGCAGAAAATCTTCTGATTTTCCATATATTTGGGGCTTAATTTATTGAATACCTTGACGTTAATAAAATCGATTTCAGGAATTAGAGGGACAATCGGCGGAAAGCCAGGTGAAGGATTGACCCCGGTTGATATTGTGAAATTCAGTTCTGCTTTTGGAACATGGATGATCAGGAGGGTGAAAAAGCTGAATTCGAAGGCATCCGTTGTTGTTGGTCGGGATGCACGCATTTCCGGTCAGATGGTACAGGATCTGGTAGCAGGCACCTTGAAGGGCCTTGGAATCGATGTGCTGGATCTCGGGTTGGCTGCCACCCCAACTGTAGAAATTGCAGTAACCGATTTGAAAGCTGATGGTGGTATCATTCTGACTGCAAGTCATAATCCTAAGCAGTGGAATGCCCTGAAATTGCTCAATGAACGTGGTGAATTCATTTCTGCCGCTGATGGAGAAGAGGTGTTGCGTATCGCAGAATCAGAGGATTTCGATTTCGCTGATGTAAACCATATCGGCACTTATCGAAGCCTTCCGAAT
>JBJSZR010000398.1:0-757 GCA_046090385.1 Bacteroidota bacterium | reverse complement strand
TGCCGAAGCTGAAATGGTCATTTCCGATCTACAGGGGCGACCACTTGCCGTTGACTTAATTCCTGCCAGGAAAAGTTCAGTATTCCGCATTCCCTCTTTTGCAGCAGGAATCGTGCTCATTTCCATTCGTACCAGGTGGAGGTCCTGCAGCTATTTGATAGCTACAGAGGATTAGGATTGAATCTTTGGGTTATCGTTTCCGCTTTTTCTTGATCAAGAAAGAAATCGAAAATCGTATCGCACCACTCTTAAGGAGCAAAGAATCTTGAATTGAAACTACCTTCTGCTGTTTCGACGGTTAAGGAATATAGACCTGCTGCCATTACCGGCAATTGTAATTTGAATCCGGCGGCCTCTGAAATTTCCAGTACCTTGAAAATGCTGCGACCGGCTAAATCAAATACTTCGACTGATTCAAGTGTTGTTTTTCGGTTGAAAGAAAGTTGCAGCATTTTCGATTCGTTCAGATTACAATTTATGAGCTCAAGCGGGCCTCCATTCAAGAAGCGTACAACTTCGATCGGACTGGTTGTGCTGGTGCCGTCAAAGTCAGTCTGTCTTAATCTGTAATAACTGATCCCTTCGAACGGATTCACATCTAAGAATGAATATTCATGCTGTTGCGTCGTTGTTCCGGCACCATCGATGTATCCTATGTCCTGGAAGTTGATGGCATCTTTACTTCTTTCAATCGTGAAATAATCGTTGTTGGTCTCACTCAAGGTCATCCAGTCGCAACTAACTGCATTATCAGTCG
>JBJSZR010000397.1:0-5073 GCA_046090385.1 Bacteroidota bacterium | reverse complement strand
ATGTCGTTGATGATCACCATCAGGTTGTTTGCGGAGTCCCTGATTGCGGCGATATATTCCTTCTGTTCCTGATCCAGACGGGTTTTGTCCAGAAGATGTGTCATGCCGAGAACTCCGTTCATAGGTGTCCTGATCTCGTGGCTGACGTTTGCCAGGAACTGTTCTTTGAGTTTATCGGAAAGTTCGGCAATCTCTTTTTGCTTTTTCAATTCTTCCAGGTCGTGACGAAGGTGAAGTGCTTTTGTTTTAAGATTCACCGCTTCGGACAATAGCTGCCTGTCGAGGTCGTGGTACTGCTTGAACAATCTTAATGCACTGTCATGATCTCCCATCAGTTCATAGGCCGATGCCAGTAATCTATAGACATGTACCATGTGCGACTCCGGAGGTAGTATTCGCGCATTTTCCAAAGCTTCTCTGAGCACTTCTACAGCTTTGTCGTATTGAGTCAGCTCCAGGTACATCCTGCCCATGTTTTTCTTCAGCTGCACCCTGACAGGAACACTTGTTCCCGTACCAGTCAGTTTTCGTGCCGATTTGAACGTACTCAATGCTTTCTCATAATCCTTTTGTCTTGTATAAAGGTCACCGAGTGCAATAAGTATCCTGGCTTTTAAGTCATTGTCAGGTACGTCATCCAAAGAGTTCGTTGCTCTTAACAGGTAATACATGCATCTGTCATCGTCATCCGAAGCCCGGAATGCCGAAGCCAACAGATAATAGGAGTTGATTATTTCTCTTCGGTTTTTGAGTCCTTCGAAAATCTTCAGCGCTTTTTTGTAGTGGTCGATTGCTTTGTCGAACGATTGCAGGTAAGCATAGATATTGCCTATGTCATTGTAACATTCGGCTATACCATTGGAGTCGCTGTTGGAGGTGTGCAATTGAAGGTTTGCGAGTATATGCTCCAGTGCGGGTGCGCATTCGCCAAGTTTGAGATAAATACTACTGATCTGATTATGGCATGCGATCATGGCAGGCTTATCGTCCAGTTGCTTGAAAAATTCCAGTGCTTCACTGAATCCTGTGAGGGCTCTTTTGAAATGTTGTTGAGACAAATGTCCGGATGCACGTTCCCTTATAGCTAGTGCAATACCACGACGATAATCAAGGCGACGCGCCATGATAACAGCTTCATCCAACAGTTTGATGGCCATTTCCATGTCGGAAGAAAGTATCGCTCGCGCACGGTGTATCAGTGCATCTACATTTTCTATTCCCATGGGTGTTTCGGGCACCTTTTAATGCCGCCCCTAATCATAAACAATAAGCGATGCCGGAGGTTGTTAAAATGGCATGAATGATTACAAAAGACTTTCAGCCCAAGTGATGATGCGGAAGTTGGCTGAACCGTTGTTTTTTAAGCACATGATATTGGAAAAGGATTGAAAACCTGCTTCGTTTGTCTCCTGTTCGCAGTCCATTTTCTCCAATTTCCTTTTTCTCGTCCTTTTTCATTCTGCGAAAATCCCTATGGGCATTGAAAACAGCTTTGCAATCGGCCTTACCTCCTGTGAACAGGAAGGAGAATGCGGCCAGTGTATCAAGCACGATTCTTTTTCGATAAATTTTACTGAATTCCTTACAAGGAAGATTCTTTTGAAGCAGCATCAGATTGTTCCTGAAATTCAGGTAGGTCTTCTTGGGGTTCTGCTTTGGCAAGGTGCCACCGCCGACATGGTAAATGACAGAAGAGGGTATCACGTGTATGCTGTGACCCAAATTCTGTATCCTCCAACACAAGTCAATCTCTTCCATATGTGCAAAGAACCGCTCATCCAGACCGCCCGTTTTCTTATAGATACTGCTTCGCACCATCATACATGCGCCGGTGGCCCAAAAGACAGGGATGGCATCATCATATTGGCCAGTATCTTGTTCGATGGATTGAAAAATCCTGCCACGGCAATAAGGGTATCCGAGACGATCGATGAATCCACCGGATGCTCCAGCATATTCGAACCGGTTGCGACGGTTATAATCGAGAATTTTCGGTTGGCAGGCGCCTGCATCCGGATGTTGGTCCATGAATCTTATCATCGGATCGAGCCAGCCAGGCGTTACCTCGATATCCGAATTCAACAGGACGAAATACTCGTCATCCAGTTGTGCCAGGGCACGGTTGTAACCTCCAGTGAATCCGGTATTTTCCGTCATAGGTAGCAAGACGACTTTCGGATGATACTTTCGAAGATATTCCAGCGAATCGTCTGTGGAGGCATTATCGGCTACTACGATACGGGCATAGTCCCCGGTATGCTGCTCGACTCCTGTAAGGAATTTCTCCAGGAATCGTCGGCCGTTCCAGTTGAGGATGACGACTGCCACACGTGCCGGTGCAGGGTTATTCATTCGGTGCGCTGATCAGCGTGGCAGATTGAAATTATATTTGGTACGGCTCCCATAAATATCGTAGGATGTGCCTTGGTCGAGGTCAGGACCGAATGCCTGTGAACGGCTATGAAGTTTGAGCTCCCAGTTCGGATCCTGGACTTCGCCACGTGTGTCGGAATGAAGTAAGCGGAAATTATTCGAGGCAAGATCATTCGAATAGAAGACAAAGCGTCTGTTTGTCTGACTGCCTACCCGGTAATAATGCCATATTTCATATGGGTAAGATTCCGGATCGGAAGCTTCTTTCACCATGGTGTTCGGTGGGCCGTATTTCAAATAGACCCGCCCTCGATCGGTTTCGTATCCTTTCCGGTTCCGCGTCGAGTAGCTGTTGTTCACGCGCAAGACTTCCAGTCGATAATCATACCATGCTTTTTGCGGGTCATTGCCTTCGCGACGCGACCAGAAATAATAAAAAAACTGCTGAAGTGCGAGCAAGTCATTGCCTTGCAGTTGACGTTCTGCGATCTGGCCTTCGAGCGGTGAAAGAAGAGGGAACATGCTTGCTACATATTCTTTGAGTGTATCGATATTGTCGAAACTGGTGACGAACGTTCCATTCGTATTCACCAACGATATCTCACTTTCCTGAACAGGTTTTGAAACAATATTGATCCGCTGGAAGAAACACTGGCGGTAGGCAAGTAGTCTGTTTTCCCTGTTGCGGACCTCCACAGTAAGCTGATAATTACCGGATCCAAGCTGGTCGATCGGTAATTCAGCCATCAGGGGTATGACACGGGCAGGAGCGCATTTCTTCATGCCCACAAGGTCGTTTACGATTTCTTTTGTTTCATTTTTAGAAATCAGGTACCGCACCAGCACATCGGAACCCACTGCGGAGTCGGTACGGTAGATTTCGGAATAGAACAGGAGCCTAGAAACTTCGGGAGGATAAAAACCTACGACAAAAGGATACACATCGAATCCGCTTTTTGTGTGGATGTTTTTTTCTTTTGTTGCCGTATATCGTTCGAGCAGTTCGATGTCCGAAACACTCACAGCGGAAGAAGGAAAATTCATGGAGATGTCCTGCGAGACCGTATAGTGTTCGGAGGTATCGTTATGGTCGGTAATGGTGAGCTCTACGGAATAAAGTCCGGTATCGAGCGGTACGCGTTGCACATCGACGAAATCAGGAGGACTCATCAATGCGAGTGAATCCATGACCGGACTTCGGAGCAGGTACTTGTCGAAAGAAACGATCTTGTCATTCTTTCTGAACACCCATTTTATATCAAGCGTACCTTGATATCTGCCGTCGGGAAGAATGGCAAACGTGACGGAGGGCCCACCGACTTGCAAGTAGGTTTCAAGGTATGGTTTTCCGTCCGGCACATCGAATGCCGCGTAAGTGAAATAGGCGTTCAGTCGGTTTCCTTCTGCATGCGACGCTGCCAGTAATAGGCAGAATAAACAGGAAAAGAAACAATTTTTCATCTTGTGTAAAGATACGAAAGTAACCTTGTTTCCGTTGAAAACGAATGGCCTTGAAGAGTTTCAGAATGATGGAATAATCCGACTTTTGCTTTGATAAATCGTGAAAATCCTCTGCATTACATCAAGAGTTCCATGGCCCCTTGAAAAGGGTGACAAATTACGTGCCTTTCATCAATTGAAACATCTGGCCAAGAGACATGAAGTGTTTTTGTTTGCATTGACTGATGAGCCTTTGCATCCTGATGCGATGGGAGAGTTGAAGAAGTTCTGCAAAAACGTGCATGTCCATCATCACAGCAAGTTGCGTTCCGGCATCAATCTGTTGAATGGACTTTTCAACGGGCTGCCTTTCCAAGTGGCGTACTTCAGTTCTAAGTCCGGCTTTGCGGCTGTCAAATCATTTTATGAAAAGATCCTGCCGGATGCTGTCTATTGTCAGCTTATTCGCACAGCGGAATACAGGAAGGTTTTGCCCAAGGACGTGAGTTCTGTGATCGATTACATGGATGTTTTTTCAAAGGGAGTGGAGAGGCGTATTCCGAAGGTGCCTTTCTATTTTCGGTGGTTATTCCGGATGGAGTGGGGGAGACTGATGAACTACGAACGTGAAGTGTATTCCCACTTCAACGGACACACGGTCATTTCCGAGCAGGATCGTGATCTGCTTCCTATTGAAGAGCACTCCACCATAACCATTGTTCCCAACGGGGTGGATTTGTCGTATTTCAAGGCGGATGGTTCGCGCGTGAAAGAGTTCGATTTGCTATTCAACGGGAATATGAATTATCCGCCGAATGTGGAGAGTGCGGTATTCTTGGTGAAAGAAGTGATGCCGGTGGTTTGGCGTAAGAAGCCCGAGGCCAGATTACTCATTTCGGGAGCGAATCCTTCCCAGGAAATAAGGGCATTGGCGGGAGAAAAAGTCGTTGTTACCGGTTGGGTGGATGATGTGCGTGACAGTTTCAATCGCTCCAGGATTCTGATTGCACCCATGAAATCGAGTATCGGTTTACAGAACAAGTTGCTGGAAGCGATGGCGATGGGGTTGCCGTGTATCACTACTGAATTATCCAACAATGCACTTGGTGCCAAGCCGGGGGAGGAGATCATTGTAGCTGAAACGGCAGATTCATTTGCAAAGGAAGTGCTGAATCTTTTGGATGACAAAGGCAAGAGTAAAAATATCGCCGATAATGCACTGAGATTGGTTGCTGCCAGATTCGATTGGGAAGCGTTCAG
>JBJSZR010000396.1:0-4663 GCA_046090385.1 Bacteroidota bacterium | reverse complement strand
CACCTCTTTGCTAGCTTACTAACCCACCCCACACATGTCATCATTGTATTCACAACAACCCTGGGGGATGGCCAGTCGCACGGATTGGTACTGTGCCATATACAGGAACATGTAAATGTGGGATTCGCATGCCACACATGTTCATTGAAGACGCACATAGATGTTAAGCAAACTGTACTATTTATTCTTGTTATATTTGTTCGTCCAGTTCTCTCCACAGTTCGTGCTGGTGAATACACGCAACAGGTCGTTCGAAGTGGAATTGCGTTGTGCATTTGCCACATAGAACTTCATGGAAGCACCGGTGAGGTTGGAGACATCGAACGAAGGAGAAATCCATTCATCGATTTGTCCTGCAGTATTTGAGTAGTTGTTGATACGGATACAGGAAGGCGTTCCGTTGGCTCCTGCATTACTCCAGAAAGACCAGGTCGTGCTACCTGCATCTGGGTTGTACAGCCATGCATCATTGGCAGTGATGGCGGCAATAGTCGTGAACGGCTCTGTGTACACACCTTGAATACCGGTTGTGCCGCTTACACGTATGAAACCGTTCCGTACAAGATTGTCGGAGCCGTTGGCATTGGTTACAACCAGTGTTACATCGTAAATGCCTGGAGTATTGTAAACCACAACAGGCATGGAGTCAGTAGAGGTGGAAGGAGTTCCTCCCGGGAATGACCATGACCATGATGTCGGTCTTGCATTCCAGCTGTAATCTTTGAAGTTGACGCTACGACCCACACAAACGGATTGTTGGGTTGTCCAGAAGTCTGCAATCGGCGCACATTGACTTACCGGGTTAGGAGTGCTTGTTCCAGTTGCGATCAGATTGTTTGCTGACCACAATGAGCTTCGTGCTCCGATGGCGGAATTGAGGGCTGCATACATGCGGGTCTTTTGACCGTTTGTAAACATATTGTCACAGTAAGAGTACTCCATGAAATTCTGGACATTCTCTACAACTGGAGGGTTACAGACTGATCCGGAAAGGTTACAGCTTGTCCAACCTTGGGTTTCCGGAGTGTCTTGCACGAAGTCGTCACCACACGATACACCCGGACTGTTGGTAGTTCCCCATGTATGAGCCAGATTGAGGAAGTGCCCAACCTCGTGGGAGATGGTGTGCAAACCTCCAGGACCCCCGGTTCCGATTGTTCCGATATAATCATGACGAGCCATGACTCCTTCTTGGCTTAGCGAAACAGTGCCGGGGAAATGTGAATAAGCAGCGGCTCCCGTATTTTCGAGTGACTTGGCCGTCCAGATATTCAGGTAGTTGCCGGTCCAGGAGTTCAGTTTTGAGTTGTTATTGGCGCTATTGGTCTTGCTGGTGTAGATACGATCGATTCCGTTCGTACAGTTGCCGCTCGGATCAATAGTGGCAAGACGGAATTCAATGCTGCAGTCGGCTGCGATCGATTTGAAAATCGGAAGCGTATTTATCGTATCCGCATTAAGTTTACGATAGTCGGCGTTCATATTCTCGATACAGTTATAGATTTGGGCATCAGAGATGTTCTCAGCTCCGTACTCATGCAATACGTGGAACACCACCGGTATCACGTAAGTAGGAGGCGTGTTGATCGTATTGACAGGTTGTGCGCTACGATGTTGAGCCTGGTACTGATTTACGAATTGACGTGTGAAATCTTCCAAGTCCTGATGGTTTTTCAAGAACTGCGGATTTTCACGAATCGATTCGAAATACATTTCGTCCGTTGCACAGAATGGACGTTCGGGAGCCTGGCCATTGATTGTAGCAACAGTCAGGGCCAACGACATGATGAGTAATGATTTTTTCATAAGTTGGTTAGGTTCAATGATTCAACACCTTTGATTCAGGTATAGTTTTCAAAAATACGTAACCAAGGTCAGATTTCCCATGAATCCGACCTTTCTGACACAAAGCTGACAGGACAGGTATCTTTATAAAAACAAAAAATTTTGCCCAAAAACGAAATATTTAGGAACTCGGCTCGGAAATAGAAGGCCCGGCAATCAGCCAATAGCTTGTTTCAGGTCGTCCAACAGGTCGTTGGCGTCCTCAATACCAACACTGAGTCGGAGCAGCGAATCAACAACTCCGGCTTTCTCGCGCACCTCTTTCGGGATGGAGGCGTGTGTCATGCTTGCAGGATGACCGATCAAGGATTCTACACCTCCGAGTGATTCGGCCAGTGAAAAAACTTTGGTCCCTGCTGCCATTCTGAAGGCATCTTCCATGGAGTCACCTTTCAAGGTGAAAGAAATCATTCCGCCGAACCCTCGCATTTGTTTTTTCGCAACATCATGGTTAGGATGCGACTCGAATCCCGGCCAGTATACTTTGTCTACTTTAGGATGCTGTCTTAAGAACTCTGCGACTTTCCGTCCATTCTCACAATGCCTGTCCATCCGCACATGCAAAGTTTTGATGCCTCTAAGCACCAAGAAACTGTCCATCGGGCCCGGTGTTGCACCGCAGGAGTTAGCGATGAATGCAAGCTCGTCGAACAACTTGTCATCATTCGTGCAAAGAGCTCCCATCACGACATCGGAGTGGCCACCAAGATATTTGGTAGCGGAATGCATCACGATTGTTGCGCCGAGATCGAGCGGGTTTTGCAGGTAAGGGGATGCGAATGTGTTGTCGACAACCAGAATAAGACTTTTCTCTCTCGCAATCCCTGCTGTGGCTTCGATATCGATCACTTTCATGATCGGGTTCGTGGGTGTTTCAACCCATATCATCTTGGTTTTCTCATTGATATGATTCCGGATATTGGACGCTTCTGCCATGTCCACGAAGTGGAAAACGATTCCATAATGTGCAAACACCTTGGTGAACATACGATAGGAACCACCATACAGATCATCCGTTGCAATCACCTCATCGCCCGGCCTAAGCAGTTTGATAATGGCATCTTCTGCGCCTTGGCCTGATGAGAAACACAACCCATGCTTTGCATTTTCAAGCGAAGCGATACATTTTTCCAATGCAACACGTGTAGGGTTTTTTCCGCGGGCATAAGCGTATCCTTTATGCTTACCGGGTGATTCTTGAACATACGTGGATGTGTGATAAATCGGAGTCATGATCGCGCCTGTTGACGGATCAGGTTCTTGCCCCGCATGGATGGCACGGGTGCCGAAATTTGCATTTTCAGATGACATGGTGCGAAGTTAAGTAAAAGCGTATAGCCGGATTATTGAGGCCTCCGGTGTTTCCACCGGCGGTGTGTCCATAGCCAATATGCCGGCTCTTCACAGATGATTGATTCATTGATGGCAGAGCAAGCCTCGGTTATCTCGAATTCTTTTGTTAAAAGGGGTTCAGCCGTCACCAACCTGTAGGTAAGTTTGTAATGCCCTCTTCTTGTTTTCCTTATGTCGGCATAAACTACGGGCATATCGTATTTTTTTGCGTAAGTCTCAACGCCCATAAGCAGACAGGTGTCCTGATTCAAAAAAATGGTCCAATGACCGCGACGCGGATCGGATGGGCTTTGATCGTTAATGAACCCGTAGGTGCAGCGTTCGTCGGCATGTTCCTGGAAAAAAGTCTGCACTTCGCGGGTTGACATCAGTTTCAATCCGAAACGAGAGCGGGACCGTTGAAGCAATTTGTCGAAAAAAGGATTTGAGAGCTTTTTGTAAATACCGGTGGCGGTATGCGAGCTGTGGAAAGGCAATGTAAGTGCGGGCCATTCCCAATTCGCATAGTGCCCGCTTGCAAGAATCACGCTTTTTCCCTTGCTATAAAGTGACTCCAGCAACTCTACATTTTCCAACTCCACTCGTCGTTCTATCGATTTTCGCGAAGCGGTGAATGTCTTGATGCTTTCGACCACCAGATCGCCGAAATGCCTGTAGAATCTCCTGCGTATGGTGCGCAATTCTTTTTCTGTTTTTTCCGGAAAAGACCTTTGAAGGTTTTCCAGCACCAGTTTTTTACGGTAGGGTGTCAGATGATATAACACCAGAAAAAGCAAATCCGATAGTCCATATAATAGAGGAAATGGCAGAAGTGATACCGGCAGTATCACCAGAAAATAGATCAGTGGGCTGAGGAATCGCATTTATGGTGCTTATAAGCTACTCCTTAGGCTTTTCATAAAAATGCATCTCGCGGATGTATCTCCAAACCGAATCGGGCAAAAGATAGCGTACATCTTTTCCCTGACGGATGGAATCCCTGATGAAGGTCGCAGAAATGTCCATCATCGGAGCGCCGACTACCTTCACTTTCGGATGGTGCAACAGATCACCGCCATCACTGTCGCGACGTGGATATACATAGATTTCTGAAAATTCCAGTATCTGTTCCCAGTTTTTCCATTTTTTGAAGGTAACAAGGTTGTCGGCGCCCATCAGTAATACGAAACGATACTCCGGATGTTTTTCTGTCAGATACGCAAGCGTATTCACCGTGTAGCTGGGCTTTGGTAGACTGAATTCGATGTTGGATGCTTTGAGTTTTCGGTAATCATCAATCGCGATCTTCACCAGTTGTAAGCGATGTTGGTCATCGAGTAAGGTGTCTTTTTGCTTGAGCGGATTGTGAGGTGATACCACCAACCAGACTTGCTCAAGATCTGTGTACTCGGCCATATAGGATGCAATCACCATGTGTCCGATGTGGACTGGATTGAATGATCCGAAAAACAAACCTATTTTCATG
>JBJSZR010000395.1:0-1878 GCA_046090385.1 Bacteroidota bacterium | reverse complement strand
CTTATTCCGGAAAAAACTCCAGATCTCTCCGCTGGCATTGATGTCCCGATTGATCGTGCCCAAGCCCCCCAATAACGCTGTGGTACCAGGCCATTGATGCCCTCCACCGACTACCTTAAGCAGCTTTACTTCGGTGTTGCTCGAACAAGGACCATATAGACTGCTTTCCACCGTCGATGCATCGAAGATGTTCGTGTTTGGAAGTTGTACGACGTAGGGTGTTGCAGGACAGATATCGATTGTAGTCCATTTTGTGATGACATCGTCCACCCCTACGCCTCCTACTCCACCGTTATAGGAAACAACCGCATCCGCAGTTCCATGAATCTGCAAAACAGGCACAGGACGGGAAGGTATACACGCACTGTAAGCGGCTGTACTCATCGTGCCCGCTACCGAAGCGATGGCCGCGTAGCATCGTGGAGATTCGCATGCTAGTCGATGACTCATATAACCACCGGCCGAAAAGCCGCAAGAATAGACACGAGTGGTATCTACTCCGTATTGACTGAAGATGGTATCGGTAAGTGCAGAAATGAATCAAATGTCATCAGCAGTAGAGCCCCCCGTCATTCCGGAATTGGTATTCCAGGCATTACCGACACCATTGGGATAAACCACAATGAAATTACCCGTATCAGCGACCTGATTGAAACCGGAAACATCCATGATATTCTGAGCGCTTTGGGTGAAACCATGTAGTACGAATACCAAGGGCAGGCTGGAACCTGGCACATAAGAACCAGGCGCATATACTATATACGATCGGTTTATTCCATCAAACACGAATGAGCCACCAACCTGGGCAGATGAGCGGGTGATGAAAAGGGAAAAAACAAAGAAGTAAGCAAGTAGGGATTTCATATTCATGTCAAATGGATGTTTGCAGTAAAAGTAGGATGAAAAGTGAATCCTTTTGAAAAACACTGAATAAAGGAAGAAAATCATGCTCGCTCCAACTCATCTTTTTAAAATCCCTTTGCTTATCTTCATAGCATTGTGAATACAAAGAAAAACAGGCAAACGCCCAGGCAATCGGTTTCTGACAGCAGACTGAGATGGCTTCTTGCACTTGTGGCGATTATACTGTATGTACAGACCATTCCATACGGCTATACGCTGGACGATGAGATTTTCATCCTCAAGAACACGACTGTACAAAAAGGAATTTCAGGCATCTATGACTTATTCGTGAATGGCAGCCTATCTGACTTTGGCATTCAGCCTTATCGTCCTGTAACACTATCCTCTTTTGCAATTGAAAAAAGTCTGGTCAGTGACAGCAGTATCGTACGTCATTTCATCAATTTGATATCTTACCTATTGTTGCTACAAGTTTTATTGACGCTATTAAGAAGGCTTTTCAAGGAATTACATCCGGTCTATTGCACAGCCATAGTGCTCCTATTCGCTGTTCATCCTTTGCATACGGAAGCCGTAGCCAGTGTCAAAGGAAGAGACGAACTGTTCGCTGCGATCTTCGCTTTGCTTGCATGGATCCGCTTTCTCCCTGATGCCACAGGACAAAGTGCGAATGGAAAGAACATCGCATTCGGAACATTGCTTTTCGGGCTCAGTTGTTTTTCAAAAGAAAGTGGCATCGTTTTCCTCGCCTTGATTCCTCTGGCCGACTTTTTTTTCATTTCAAAAAACCTGAAACGTTCTTTTTTCCTGTCTGTTCCCTTAGCAGGAATGGCTTTTATTTATCTATTCGCCCGGCAAACCGTTAACGGCGGCATCGTGGTGGATTCCGATATTCCAGTGATGGCGAACATACTCAATGCCACTTCAAACTCAGGAGAACTTTGGGCTACGCGTACAGTGTTGCTCTTTTACTACGTCAAATTGCTCTTCGTACCGTGGCCGATGACGTGGGAT
>JBJSZR010000394.1:0-12979 GCA_046090385.1 Bacteroidota bacterium | reverse complement strand
CGACTATGATGAGCGCCACTTTGCCGAGATTGTTTCTAAAAAGTTCGGTACTGTGCATCATGAACGAATCGTCCACGCGGAGGAAATCCGCGCCTTATTGCCTGAAATCGTTTCGCATTTCGATGAGCCGTTGGCTGACGCCACCTGTATACCGATCCACTTCCTTTCGCAACAGGCACGTGCCGACGGCACACCGGTCGTACTGACAGGCGATGGCGCCGATGAACTTTTTGCAGGATATAGGAATTGGAAGAAATATGCTACGCTCTATCCGTATTACAACATAGCCTCGAAAGCACCGCGTCCGCTACGGAGTTTGTTCGATTTTTTAGGCAATAAACTGGCAAGCGACCATCCCGTTGCGGAATTGTTGCATCGAGCTCATCTCAGGCAGGAGTTCTATTGGGGAGGAGCAAAAAGTTTCAAGGAAACCCGCAAGAAGGAGATACTTTCAGATCAATTCTTCAATGATCATTCACACGCCGACTCCTATTCCGTCATCGAAGAATTCAGAAGACGCTTTGAAGTCGAGGTGCCTAGGACTCATCACAGCCCCCTTGATTGGATGTGTTACCTGGGTTTTCACTTCAACATTCCTAATTATTATTTGCATCGGATGGATCGCCTGGGTATGGCTCATGCTGTTGAAATACGTACTCCGTTCCTCGATCATCGGCTTGTAGAGTTCGCCCTGTCAGTGGATCCGAAATTCAAGTTGTTCCATGGTCAGCCTAAGCATATTCTGAAAAAATCACTTGAAAAGATCCTTCCGCATGAAATCCTTTACCGGAAAAAGCGGGGCTTCAACGTACCTCTGCGGGAATGGGCGGGAGATATTCTGATTGACGGACTTGAAAAAGGATTGAAATCATTCTGCGCAGAGTTGCCGATATTCCGGGAGGAAGGTCTGTTGAATTTGCTGGATCGGCTGAAAAAGGGAGACAAATCGGTCACCAACCGGCTGTGGACTGTTTACTTCCTGATGAATTGGTACCGCAAATGGCTACATTGATTCCTGTATGCCTATGAAAAAGATCGTACTGGTCACCAACATTCCTACGCCGTACCGCGTACCCTTGTTCAATTTGTTGGCGAACGTCCTGGAACAGGAGGGCTTCCGCTTGCATGTCGTGTTCGGCGCATCTACGTACGGTAGAAGGATGCATACATCGGATCCTTCATTCTTCAGATTCGAACACACTTTTCTTGATTCAAACAAGGTAACGCGTGGCGATAAGGAAAAGACTACTTTTCTATATAACGGCCTCTCCAGTTTGCTCGGCAGATTGGCACCGGATGCCGTGATAGTTTCCGGCTTTTCTCCGGCTACCGTACGCGTGTACTTGCGTCGGATCACCAAGGGCACTCCATACATCATCTGGAACGGTTCCATCATCGACGATTTTCGCCGCGATGGTATGCTGAAGTCAGCTTTGAGAAAACGGTTGATTGCCGGTGCTTCAGGGTTCATTGCATACGGTACACGTGCAAAAGAATACCTGGTATCCATGAGTGCTCCGCCAGATCAGGTTTCCATCGGTATCAATACCGTTGATACTGATTTTTTCAGTCAAGAAACAGCCCGGCTCAGGTCACAATTGCCGCCCGAGTCCGTACATCGTCTGTTAAGTATCGGTTACTTGTCGCCCCGAAAAGGAACCATGCGGCTGATCGAGCTGATGAGAACGCTCAAAGACAGCAAAAATGAATTTATCCTCGACCTGGTTGGAGACGGCGAGGAACGTGGTGTATTGGAAGATCTTGTCAAATCCTACGGTCTGGAAAATCGGGTACGTTTCCATGGATTTGTTCCTCGTGAAAGATTACCAGAGCACATGGCTAAAGCGAAAGTGTTCCTTTTTCAAACCCGTTTCGACATATGGGGACTAGTTCTCAACGAAGCCATGGCAGCCGGACTCCCGGTCATATGTTCTCATAATGCCGGCGCAGCACGGGATCTTATCGAAGAAGGGAAAACCGGTTATGTCAGGGATTTCGATGATGCAGAGGCAGTTGCTTCACTGGTCGAAAAACTGATTGCCGATCCGCAGGTAGCCGATAAGGTCGCCACTCAAGCATCGGCTTTCATCACTGAAAATGCCGGTTTGAAGGCAAGTGCCGAAGGTTTCCTGATAGCCATACAGCGACTCTTCTGAGCATTCACCGGTTATCCGCTACTTTTTTAGAACCCCTGCGGACACTTTTCCGTAAAAAATCCTTATATTCAACTGAATGAGTCTCAAGGAGTGGCGATCATATTTCAAACAACTGGACTGGACCCGCAGGTGGTTCGTGGTCTTTTTGCTTTTTCGCCCGGTCATAGACTCACTTTACTTCCTCAAGGAGTTCTCTACCATCTTGTCTCCGGTGTATATCGTCGGAGTGCTTACACCCGTGCTCGCCATATTGAGCATGATGTCGGGCAAAATGAAGCCGGCTCCATTCAATACATCCGATAATCTTATCAAGATCTGGGGAGCTATCCTTTTGCTCAACTCCTTGTACTTGCTCACCTACGCATTCTCCTTGAATGAACTAGGTGACAACATCAAGTATCTTACGCCACCTGTACTTTTTCTTTACTTGCGAAAATTCATAAGACATAAGGACGATCTGCGTTTTTTGATGCTCACCTTTCTGATTTCATGTCTCGTGCCGTTCGGCATGTTGGCATTCGAGTTGTTCATCCATCCGCTCACACCGGAATACGTTTCAGAGGGAAGGGGAGGAGGCTCACGTCTAAGGGGCAACTTCGCTGACTCGGTCAGCTACGGTATCTACTTCATTGGTGCATTTATCACCATGGGTTATTTTTTCCTTGAAAAAGTTTACGCCAGTAATATATCCAAAACACCAAAGCTGAAATTACTGATCGTCTTTTTGTTGTGCGTGGCTGGTATCGCGTCCTTGCGTCACGTCTCCACATGGTCCGTATTCATGATCTGTATCGGCTGGCTGATGTACTATAATGCTCAAAACCTGCGGGGCTTGGGGGTCGTGCTGGTGATCGGTCTGGTCGTTGTTCCCCTCTTCGCACAACCGATCTATAACGAATTCATCGCTCCGTTGCTGCAGAAGGAAATGAATGTCATTTCAGGCGAATCGGATGTGCAGTACGGATTGAACGGGCGTATTTCAAGGTGGGAACGCTATTTCGAGATTTGGGATCAGATGCCTACGGTTGCCCAATTCCTGGGCGTGCCCTTCTCCAATTTCAAGGAAGCACCCATCATGATCGGCGGTGGCATGCACAGTGATTACGTGCGCATGTTGTTTCTATCAGGAATCATAGGAGCATCTTTGTATATCTTCTTTCTGATCATCCTCCCATTGAACTGGCGAAAATTGAAAAAGCCTGAGCGGTTCCTGTTCTTTTCCACGTACTCTGCATTGATGCTCTACTCGGTTAGTACGCTTCCTCTATTGTATCTGCCTTTCATCAACTATGTTTTCCCGGTCATCAGTTTTGTTTTGCTTCCGGCCAAGCGCGCTTATCCACAACCTGTCAAACCGGTTCCTCGTCCTCAAACCCGGACAGTCATAGAGGGTTCGTCAGGGACTCCTTCTCTCGCATGAGTCGGCCTGTAGTCGTGTTGTTAGGTAAAGTGCCTCCACCCTATATGGGCCCGGCAATTGCTACGCGCATATTATTGGAATCATCACTGATAGACTACTGCCGACTGATCCATTTGGATACGCGAGCTCATCGATCGCTTCATGACATGGGCAGGTTCGGTATCATGAAATCGTTTCGCACGCTTCTCATCTACCTGCGGATGGCAGGGCTCATGCTTCGCCATCGGCCCGACCTTGTGATAGTTCCGGTTTCGCAGTCGGTTACAGGTTTCCTGAAAGATGCTTTCTATGTGCTTATTGCCCGTGCATTCGGGCGTAAAGTCATCCTGCACCTTAGAGGCAGCGATTTCAGGAACCGTTATGAACATGCCGGAAATTGGTTCCGCACATTTGTCCGGTTCATTTGTGACATCTCATCCGGTGTAATCGTGCAAGGTGAATGCTTACGACCCATTTTCGAAGGTCTGTTTACTGCTGACAGGATCCATATCATCCCGAACGGAGCCGATTTTTCCTTTCCGGCAAAGAGCCGCGTAGGAGAAGATACGGAGGTCCGTTTATTGTACCTGGCGAATCTGCAGGCATCCAAAGGCATACTCGATTTATTGGAAGCGATTGAAATACTTAAAAAACGCCTTGTTCAAGACTTTTCTTTGGATGTAGTGGGTGATTGGCGTGATGAAGAAACGAAACGAACGGCGCTGGAAATCGTAGAACTCAACAGTTCACCGGTCCGTTTCCACGCTCCGGCCACCGGCATCGCCAAACTCCAATATCTGGTGGACGCTGATGTTTTTGTTTTCCCGCCCCGTGCTCCCGAAGGTCATCCTTGGGTGATCGTCGAAGCACAGGCAGCCGGCTTGCCCATTGTGGCTACCGACCGGGGAGCGATAGCTGAAGTCGTCGAGGATGGACGTAGCGGTTTCATCGTTGCGCCCGAACAGCCGGAAGTATTGGCCGACCGACTGGAACGGTTGATTGCCGATGGTTCCCTCCGTCGTGCTTTCGGAGTCCGTAACCGCAGCCTGTACCTCGAAAAATATACCGAGGAAAAGATGGTTGAACGTTTCAGGAGGTTGATCGGACAACTGACGGGTGAACAGCACAGATAATCATGCAGCAGCTGGTACAACAATTGAGAAACGGTGAAATGCAACTCCTGGAGGTGCCCTTTCCTTCGTTGCCTTCAGGTTATATTCTGGTGCGAAATCATTTCTCAGTCATCTCCACCGGCACCGAAGGAAAGACGGTGAAGGACGCCCGTGCCGGGCTGCTTGCCAAGGCTCGTTCACGCAAATACGAAGTCGCCAAAGTACTCAAGGCGGTGCGTACTTTCGGATTGTCGGATACCTATCGAATGGTCATGAACCGTCTCGATGCTCCTTCATCCTTGGGATACTGTTGTGCCGGCGAAGTCATTGCAGTGGCAGCCGATGTCACCGGTTTTCAAATCGGCGATAGGGTGGCCTGCGGTGGGAACACAGCTGTGCATGCGGAGGTTGTTTCTGTGCCTATGAACCTGTGTGTGCGTTTGGATGAGCAGGTGCCTATGGAATCAGCTGCTTTCACCACCCTTGGAGCCATAGCACTTCAGGGCGTCCGTCAGGCCGATCTCCGGTTGGGCGAGAATTGTGCCGTCATCGGACTAGGAATCGTCGGACAATTGACCATCCAATTATTGAAAGCTTCCGGAGTAAGGGCTTTCGGTATCGATGTGGATGCCCGTCCTGTGCGCCTCGCTACCGAGTGTGGCGCCGATCTTTCGTTGGAACGGTCGCGTGAGGATCTTGAACAAGTTTTGCTCGAAGCTACTGCCGGTCATGGTGTAGATGCTGTCATCATAGCTGCCGGAACAGACTCTACTGATCCGATCGATCTCGCTGGAATCATCGCTCGAAAAAAAGGACGAGTCATCGTGGTGGGTGCGGTACCTACGGGTTTCAAGCGCACTCATTACTTCAGGAAAGAATTGGACTTGCGTATGTCAGGCTCCTACGGACCGGGTCGGTACGATGCGGAATACGAGGAGAGCGGTATGGATTATCCTTATGCGTATGTGCGATGGACCGAAAACCGAAACATGCAGGCTTTCGCGGAGCTTTTGCGGGAAGGGAAGCTTCACATCGATAAATTGATTTCACACCGTTTCCTTTTCAGCGAGGCGGTGAAAGCATACGATATGATCGTTGAACGGTCAGAGCCGTTCACCGGTATCGTACTGTCTTATGATATCGCCACGGAACTTCGCCCCACCGTTGTCCTGGACGAAAAGAATTTCAATCCTTCTGACCCTAATGTTGGACTGATCGGAGCCGGATCGTTTGCACAGTCATTTCTGCTTCCCGCTCTTTCCGGACACGCCGGGCTGGTATCCCTGGCTACTTCCCGTCCCAATACGGCCAGGAACATCGGACAGAAATTCGGTTTCGCCGCCGTTACAGGAAGTGCCGAAGATGTGTTCCGTGATACCCGCGTCAACACCGTTTTCATTGCCACGCGACATGATACGCATGCCGGTTATGTTGTGCGTGCATTGGAGTCAGGCAAGCATGTTTTTGTTGAAAAGCCGCTTTGTCTTGACCCGAACGAACTGGATACCATCCGCCAGAAATATGCTGAGAGTAAAAACAGATTGATGGTCGGTTTCAACCGCCGTTTTGCACCTTTTTCAAAAACATTGAAAGAGAAACTCGCAGTAGGCGGACCAGTCGCCATGCTGTACCGCATAAATGCCGGCATGCTGCCGGGCGATCATTGGGTGCATGACCCCAGAATTGGAGGTGGTCGCATACTCGGAGAGGTGTGTCATTTCATCGACTACTGCATGTTCCTCTCCGGAACTCCTATAACTCAAGTGTCGGCTGTCGGTCTCGATGCACCGGGAGGAAAGCAGGACACGGTCGCCATTCAGTTGCGCTTCGCGAACGGAAGTATAGCGTCCATCGACTACTTTTCGAACGGCAATCCGCATCTCCCGAAAGAACGCATCGAGGTGTTCAGTCGTGGTTCGGTAGCTGTGATCGAAGATTTCCGAACACTCTCGCTTTTCGGCAAGGCGACTCAAAAGGAATCCATGAATCAGGATAAAGGTCATGCAGCTGGTGTGCGTGCTTTTCTGGAGAGTATCCGGAAAGGCGCTCCTTCTCCGATTCCGTTCGATGAAATCGATCTGGTTACGCGTGCAACTTTTGCCGTTCTTGAATCCATCGCCATGAAAGGCACGGCGATCCGTCTCTGATTGCTTGATCGATATGGACGCTTCGCGCCAGCCATCTGCCTTTCATCAATCATTCACAGAAAAAGTGGATCATGTGATCGATAAAGTCTTGATGAATGCGGTCAAGGCCGGTTTCAAGGGTCATGATCCGTACGATATCCTTAAAAGTCCCATCCCGTTCAGAAGTCTCGGAACATTCGCTGCAGCGGTGGCGACACAGCTGCATAAAAGGAATCCGGTGAACCTGCGTCCGCTTCTTGGAATAAAAAAGGATGTGAACCCGAAGGCAATCGGACTGTTGCTCGATGCCGTTTGTGGCTTGCAAAAAATCCGTCCACACCACGATTACTCGGATATTCTCAAAAGCCTGACCGATTTGGCAGAACAGACGGTCAGCAGAGGGTATCATGGAGCATGTTGGGGATACGATTTCGGCTGGGCCAGTCCTGGCAAATATCTTCCGCCGTTTGCTCCGAGTGGTGTCGTGACTTCATTTGTCGTAAAAGGATTATTCAGCCACTACCAACTCACCAACGACTTGCGTTCCGCACAACTCGTCGAAAGTGCTGCCGATTTTGTTTTGAACGATTTGAAGCAATCAACCGACGAAACAGGCACGGCGATCAGCTATACGCCCTTCAAACAGGATATCTGTTTCAATGCGAGCTTGCTGGCCGCCACTGTAATGGCAAGGGCGTTTTCGATATCAGGGAAGGAAAAATTGAAATCTCTTGCTTTGGATTCAGTCAGGTATGTTGTCGCCCGGCAGAAGGAAGACGGTCGTTGGAACTATTCCATCGACCCGGTATCAGGAAGGGAACGTGAGCAAGTGGATTTCCATCAGGGGTATGTCATCGATTCGCTACAGTCGATCAGTGAACTGACCGGAATATGGTCCGAAGGAACGGAAGTAGCTGTTCTAAATGGATTGGATTTTTACAGAATGAAGCAATTCACTTTGGAAGGAAAAAGTATCTGGCGGTATCCTAAAAAACACCCGGTCGATATCCATAATCAGGCACAGGGCATCATCACATTTTCAAGAGCCGCCAAGTGCTTCAAGGATTCCGTTTATAAGGATTTCGCTTTACGGGTGGCGGAGTGGACCATTACGGAAATGTATGACGATGCCGGCGGCCATTTTCATTATCGTAAATACCCTTTCTTCTCCAACCGCATCCCTTATCTTCGTTGGGCGGATGCCTGGATGCTTTTGGCACTGGTCGAATTGCGTAACGACAACCTTTGAGTCCGAAATCCGCCAACAACGGTCATGAGATTCCTGTTCTATCTGGGTCATCCTGCTCATTTCCATCTGTTCAGAGTGGTCATCAACCGACTGAAACAGGAAGGTCATTCAGTGTCGGTATTGATCAAGAAAAAAGATATTTTGGAAGAGCTTGTGCGGAGACAGGGTTGGGACTACACCAATATCAATCCTGAAGGCCGGGCCGATAACAAGCTCGCCATCGCTTGGAAGCTGTTAAAACGTGATATGGAGGTGCTTCGCCATGTGCGTTCATTCCGGCCGGATGTGATGGCGGGTACATCAGCCGAGATCACCCATATCGGCCGATTGACCGGTATACCTTCTTATGTATTCAATGAAGATGATGCCGACGTCGTGCCACTATTCGCCAAGCTGGCCTATCCGTTTGCTACTTATGTGGTGGCCCCAGATACATGCCGTGTGGGGAAGTGGGAGAAAAAACGGATCGCTTATGCCGGGTACCATGAGCTCGCCTATCTCCATCCTGATCATTTCCGACCCGATGCGTCACTCATTCGTGAGTTGGATCCTGAAAAGCCGTTTTTCCTTCTAAGGTTTGCCCAACTTACTGCCCATCATGATGTTGGCAGAGGAGGCATCACCCGCGAGATTGCAGGGAAGCTGGTATCCCTGTTGGAGCCCCACGGTCGTATTTTCATCACCTCAGAGCGTGCGCTGGAGCCGGAGTTTGAAAAATACCGGATCAGTATCGATCCGTTATTGATCCATCACGTATTGGCATTCGCTACCATGTATATCGGTGACAGCCAAACAATGGCGGCGGAGGCCGCGGTGTTGGGCACGCCTGCTATCCGATTCAATGACTTCGTTGGGGAAATAGGATATCTGTCCGATTTGGAAATTCGGGGGCTTGCCTATGGCATTCGCACGGACAAGCCTGAAGTGCTTTATCAAACGGTTTCACAGCTCTTGGTTGATCCCGCTACCACCAGCACCGTCTTCCGTGCCAACAGGGAAAAGATGCTCAAGGAAAAAATCGACTGCGCGGCGTTTTTTTATAATCTGTTGGTAAAAGCGCCTCTTCACGGGAATTCTGAATAGTCTCGAACGTTTCCCCATCCACGTTTTTCAATCAGCTTTCTATTCGCCACGAAATTCACACTAGTGGCGGATTTTACGGCGGATGATGTTTGCAAGGTTCGGGACAATTGCTATATTGCCCTTGAATCAAAAGAGACACATTGTAACCTCCGCTTTTTTTCCGGCTTGACATGAACGCAAAGTGCTGTGGCCGGTAAGCAGCAAGGCGAAATAAATACAGTTCAAACATATCTTTTAATCACCGGGCTCAAACTGCCAGAAAAAGGAATGAATTCATGAAATCCTTCCTTTAAAATCGGTTATATTAAAGGAGAACGGAGCACAATGAAAAAGCAAAACGGTAAAAGCGGTAATTCCAAAAAGCTTCAGTTGCGCTTTTTGAGTATCGCTCCTTTCTTCGGTACCGGTGCGCTATCAGCTGCTGCAGAAACACAGCCGTCGGGCAATCAGCGTAAAAAACGCCGCAATCGTCCTCACCTCGAGAAAATCGGTGGAATGGAGCCTCCCGTGCGTGATTTCATCAATCAGCACGTCGATTTCTCCAATCCGTTTGTCACCATTCTTCGCACATCAGGAGTCAGCGGACTTGGGCAGTTGAACAAACCAATGACTGCCATCGTGAATCTGCGTCAGATGAATGATGTGAAGGAAACAAACAAGTTTCTTTCTGCGGTGAATGGTCATTTGATCGACGGCGGACTTTTTATCGGATGTGTAGAAACCAAGTATGTTCGGAAGAAACGTATCCTGAACCGTTATCCGGCAGGAATCGGACATGGATTGGTTGCTTTCGATTATTTCTATAAAAGGTTCCTGCCCAAAATACCGGCTACTGCCAGGGTTTGTCGCGCTATTTCCGGCGACATGGACAAGGCCATGTCTTCGACAGAAGCTCTCGGGCGGATCTATGCAGCAGGTTTCGAGGTTCTTGAGCGCAGGTTTATCGGCGGATTACTCTACATCGCAGCACGGAAGGTCAAAAAACCGTTGTTCGACTATGAGCCGGTCTACGGTCCGATATTCCGTTTACGTCGTCATGGAAAAGGAGGCAAGCCTATCTATGTGTTTAAGATGCGCACCATGCATGCTTACTCTGAGTTCATCCAACAATTCGTATATGATCAGAATAATCTGGATGTAGGAGGGAAGCTGAAGGATGATTTCAGGGTTTCTTCGCTCGGTAAAATCGCCCGTAAATATTGGATTGATGAGTTGCCGATGATCTGGAATCTTCTCACAGGCGACCTGAAACTGGTCGGGGTGCGTCCGCTCTCTGCACAGTATCTGTCCCTCTATTCCGAAGAGCTCAAGGAGTTGCGTTTACAGCACCGTCCGGGTCTCGTACCTCCATATTATGCCGACATGCCTAAAACGATCGAGGAGATCCAGGCATCGGAGATGCGTTATTTGAAAGCTCATGAGCGCCATCCCTTCCTAACCGATGTGCGTTACTTCTGCAAGGCGGCTTGGAACATTTTGTTCTGCAGAGCCCGCTCCAAGTGATTTCCATTTTTTTGGCGATTGCCGGCTGTTTTACCGGTAAGTAAAAAAGCCCACCTTATTTATATCATTCAGGCCACAAAATCCTTTTATCTTGATTTCAATGTGGTGGGTTAATTGCTTTTCCTGCCTGTAAAATCAAATAACTCTCCTGCAGAACTGCAACTTGCGGTCGTCAAATCCGTAATCGAACGGATATTTCCAACCGGTTACATGTACAAGAACTACCTGCTTGCTTTCCTGATCATGTCGTTTTGCTGCTTTGATGCGGTGGCGCAACATCTTTACAATTCGGATTTGTATGACTTCCTCGATGAGCTCGCGAACTCAAAGGCGATCATACTGAACACGGCTGTGAAGCCATACTCTCGGGAGTTGATCACTATGAAGTTGAAGGAAGCGGATGTCAACCGCTCCTCACTTACGGCGCGGCAGCAGGAGCAATTGGAATTTTATAAAAAAGAATTCATAAGGGAATTACCGGCGGGTACGAAGGAGGAGTCGGGATTGGAATGGATCGGTTATGCTTATCAGGATGAATCGTTTTTCCTGAAGGCTAGTCCGATTGTCGGCTATTCCGTATGGTTGAACGATTCGGGCAGTATTTACCGGAGATGGGGTGGGGCAGAGGCTTTTGCCCAAAAGGGTGGATTCAGCATGTCGGCTAGTCTGCGCGACCAACACGAGAGCAAGCGTCTCACCAGTCCGATAACGCCGGATGCCGACTATCTGAATCAATTTCCTGCTTCCAATTACAAGCCCGACAGCAAGGGTGGTGGTGATTATGATGAGAGCCGTGGACATGTAGCTTATACCTGGAAATGGGGCAGGGTAGGCGTGGCGATGGACCAGATCGCCTGGGGCGATAACTATAACGGGTCGAATATCATATCCGGTCGTGCGCCGGTCTATCCATCGTTACAATTGCATCTGCAGCCGGTACGTTGGCTGGATTTCCATTACTTCCATGCGTGGCTTAAGTCGGATGTGGTGGACAGCGCGCGGATTTACAGTAACGGGCCTACCAGCCGATTGGTGATGCGACCCAAATACATGGCGTCGAACCTTTTCACCTTCACGCCGGTGAAGTATCTTCAGTTTTCAGTAGGGAACTCCGTTGTTTACAGCGACGAAAATGTGAATCCTGCCTACTTGATACCATTCCTTTACTATAAGGCAGTTGACCGTTCGCTGAACGGCTATTCCAATCTCGGCAATCAACTGGGGGAGAACAGCCAGCTGTTTTTCAACGTATCGTCCCGCAACATCCGTAATGTGCATCTGTATGCTTCCATGTTTGTGGATGAGGTGGCGTTGGGTGATATCTGGGAAAAGAAACGGCAATCCAACTTCATCTCACTGAAGGTCGGAGGTCGGTTGAGTAACTTGCTTTTGGACGACCTGTTTCTGACAGCGGAGGTGACTGCTACCCGGCCGGTGACTTACAGGCATTATATAGAGACGGCCGATTTCACTTCGAGTAGTTACCGGTTGGGTCATTATTTGGGCGACAACAGCGCGGAGGTGTATCTCTCGGCCGCGTACAAGCCGACGGCCAAGTTATGGTTGGAAGCCTCCTACACAGCAGCCCGGAAAGGGGAGGAGTATCCGTACACCGGGCAGTCGGGAACAGCTGGATCGGGCAAGGGATTGCCATTTATTGAAGAGGTACTTTGGAGCACTTCCGACCTGCAAGTAAGGGTCCGTTACCAGCCCGTTTATGGTGCCTGGTTGTTTGCCGGACTGGCCCTTACCGACCGTTCTGGAACGATGGATCCGGTCTATTCGATGCCCAATTTTCAGGGTCGTTTGACGACAGCTCAGGCGGGGGTGAATGTGGGGTTTTGAGGAGAGCTGGGTAGGGTCTTTATAGTCTAAATAGTCTAATTAGTCTAATTAGTCGAAATAGTCCAAAAAGTCGGAATGGTCCATGGCGATGATTTAGGTACTAACGACTCCTTCGACTCCTGCTGAATAGTCGAAATAGTCCAAATAGTCCAAATAGTCCAAATAGTCCAAATAGTCTAAATAGTCGTAATGGTCTAAATAGTCCAAATAGTCGGAATAGTCCATGGCGATGATTTGGGTACTAACGACTCCTTCGACTCCTTTGACTCCTTTGACTATTTAGACTCTTTAGACTTCTTCGACTCCTGCTGAATAGTCGAAATAGTCCAAATAGTCTGAATAGTCGAAATAGTCTAAATAGTCCATGGCGATGATTTAGGTACTAAGGACTTCTTCGACTCCTTCGACTCTTTTGACTATTTAGACTTCTTCGACTCTTTCGACCCTTTCCACTCCCTCGACTCCGCTGAGCTTGTCGAAGCGACAAAGCTGGCACTATCTTTGTG
>JBJSZR010000393.1:0-16655 GCA_046090385.1 Bacteroidota bacterium | reverse complement strand
ATTCCGGCAAAGCATCGTCAATCAATGTCTATTTCAGGTTGCTGGAATTTTTCCTTTCAACCATCATACTCACCACTTTATCGCGTAGAGGATCCAGTAAGGGATCATCACAATTACGATCGATCATCAGTAATGGTTTGGTGTATTTGAAACCGGTTCGTCGAAACCCTTTAATATCACAGGCCAATCGCTGATCGGATTTCACTTCAGGCTCCTTTTCTTTAATTAAGAAATACACCCAAACACCTGCATTTACCAATACGAGAGATCCGAAAAATATACGCAGTCGGATAAGCTGCTTTTTTGAGAGGGCCATGCGCAGTAGGACCTTTAGTTTAATACATTAAAAGTACCATTAATATGTCATGTCTGAAATGAATATAAGAAATGCGACGAAAAACTTCATCATGTATACAAAATTCGTGCTTCTGAAATTTCTCCGACTAATTGTCAAGCTGAAATCACAGTCTCACCTGACATCACTTGACCGGACGATTCACCCACTTGCTTCAACCAGATGACACCAGGGCGTTTTCCCTTTTTGAAATCACCGAGCACATCGTCCCATCCGAAGAATTTTGCCGCCTCCGATGTCGCGGACTCTAACAATCGATCAAAACTGATAGTCTTATCATGAGACAATATGACAGACATCTCCTCTAAAAGTGAAAGTCGGTCGTTCGAAGCAAGACTATCCGTTCCGATCAGAATCCGCTGACCGATATCTACCAATGCACATAAATCCGGTAACTTGTTTTCAATATGTAGATTGGCTTTGGGACACAGGCACCAGTGGACTTCCTTGTAATTTTCTTTTATATAAAACACATCTTCTTTCGGTGTGAAGGTATTATGCACGAGCATCAGCTTGCAATCTTTATCAAAAGTTTGAATAGCAGACCTTAAAGCAGTCACGCCTGAAGGCATCCAATCATCGAAACGGCCTGTCGCCTTCAGGAATGATGCCAATGCACCTTCGCCGGTAAGAAAAAAATCATCCTCTGTAAAAGTCTCTTGATTATGAAGCGTAAGTAGTCCGCCACGTTCAGCGGAACGATTGGACAATAAAGACATGAGCCTTGATGAAACCGTATAAGTAGCATGCGGAACAAGAGATGCTTGTAATCCTGCACGTTCATATGAATTGACCAACCGGATGCCATCATCGAAACATTGTTGAGCACGATCCTCGTGCAAGTCAAAAACTTCAACGAACGTATGGTAACGCATCTTTGAGGAGGACTTGATCTGTAACGAGTGGTCGGTATTTGAAATGTCTCCGATGCCTACTATTCCTTCTTCCGCCATCTCTTTTTCGGCAACCACCATTGCTTCATCTATCATTCCACGATCATATCCGCGTAAGCGGGTCACCGACTTCAAAAAATCAGGAAGTCCGGTATTTTTAGGAATAAGTCCTTTAGCGAATGACAATTCCAAATGACAATGCGAATTGATCATTCCCGGAACAAGACTGCCGGCATACGTCTCAAGATCAGGGTGGGTCGATAGAAGTTGAAAAAGGTCATTTGATTCTTCAGGGTGTACGAAATCCTCGATAACTCCATCTTCATTAATGACAAGAATGGCTCCTTCGACCATGGGTCGGTAAACCGGAAAAACCTTATCAGCCGTAATCAGCCTCCTTTTCACCTTACAAAGGTCGTAAATCAAGGCGAACACCGACCGGCTTCGTATCTTTACATCATGTCCCAGACGATCAACATCCGCCATCTGGATCAGGTAAGCATCCGAACTTGGTTGACCGAGAGGGGACAACCTGCCTTTCGGGCTGGCCAGGTATGGGAATGGCTTTGGAAAAAAAGCGCCCGTTCCTTCGACGAGATGTCGAATTTGCCACTTGAACTGCGCAAAAAACTCCAAGAGTCTTTTGTTTTGAATGCTGTAACGATCCGTGAGCAGCAGATTAGTCGCGACCGTACCATCAAAAATGCATTCCTGCTTCACGACGGGAATGTGGTGGAAGGTGTACTAATTCCGACAGAAACAAGGATGACAGCCTGTGTATCCTCCCAGGTCGGCTGTAGCCTTACCTGCAAATTCTGTGCAACCGGACGTCTTGATCGCATGCGTAATTTGGAGGCTGCTGAGATTTATGACCAGGTAGCATTGATCCGCAAACAATCGGAAGACACCTACGGCATCCCACTTAGTAATATCGTTTATATGGGCATGGGCGAACCTTTACTCAATTATTCGAATGTACTATCCAGTATCGATCGTATAACCGCTCCCGACGGACTCGGCATGTCGCCACAACGTATCACCGTAAGTACAGCCGGCATTGCAAAAATGATCCGAAAACTGGGCGATGATCAAGTGAAATTCAATCTTGCACTTTCGTTGCATGCCGCCAACGACGAAAAGCGCAATAAGATCATGCCGATCAATGAATCCAATACGTTGGATGCATTGGCAGAATCGTTGGATCATTTTCAGGAAAAAACCGGAACGCGCGTTACTTTCGAGTATATCGTCTTCAATGGTTTCAATGACAACATACAGGATGCGCGAGAGCTGGAAGAATATTGTCGAAGAGTGAAAGCCAAAGTCAACATCATTGAATACAATCCTATCGACGGAGGCGAATTCACGAATGCCAAAGAAGACAAACTTTCTGCATTCGTGAATTATCTTGAAAGGCAAGGGATCATCGTTAATGTCAGACGCAGTCGGGGTAAGGATATCGATGCCGCTTGCGGTCAGTTGGCCAACAAGAGCCAAAAGTCCTGATTCAGGGCACCGCCTTAAAAAGAAGTACCTTCGCGAAGCATGTCGGCCGCCTTGGATGAAATCAGAAAACCCGTCGAAAAAGCGATGGATGAATTCGAAGTGCACTTCAGCACCTCGATGAAAGGTGACGTGCCGTTACTTGAAACCATCACCCGTTATATCCTTAAACGAAAAGGCAAGCAGTTACGACCGATGTTCGTTTTCCTTTCCGCCGGCATGCATGGTGGTATCACCGACACATCTTTCCGGGCAGCGACGCTGATAGAATTGTTGCACACCGCTACGCTGGTGCACGACGATGTGGTGGATGACAGCAACCAACGTCGCGGCTTCTTTTCCATCAATGCCCTTTGGAAAAACAAGATTGCCGTTCTGGTAGGTGATTTCCTGCTAAGCAAAGGTCTGTTGCTTTCTGTGGAGCACAGCGACCATAATCTGCTGAAGATCGTTTCAGAAGCAGTACGTGTGATGAGTGAAGGTGAATTACTACAACTGGAAAAAGCACGACGTCTGGATATCAGTGAAGATGTTTATTTTGAAATCATTCGTCGAAAAACTGCCTCGCTAATCGCCTCCTGCTGCGCTTGCGGCGCAGCTTCTGCCGGTGCGTCATTTTCAGAAACAGAAAAAATGTACCGTATCGGTGAATTGATTGGAATCGCCTTCCAAATCAAGGACGACTTGTTCGATTTCGGGCCTGATGGAATAATCGGTAAACCAACCGGAACCGACATCAAAGAAAGTAAGATGACACTTCCGCTTATCCATGCTCTTGCGGATGCCGAATATGCTGACAAACGCAGAGTGATCAGATTGATCAAAAGCCGAACAACCGATCGCGAACAAATCGATGAGGTGATCGGATTCGTGCGCCGCTCCGGTGGAATCGTTTCTGCACATCAGAAAATGATGGAATACAGGCAGAAAGCCTTGGATGAACTGGCCGATTTCCCCTATTCAGATTATCGTGATTCGCTTGAAAAACTGATACGTTATACCACTGATCGGTCAGCTTGATCCACCAGGGACAGGTCAGGGAAAAAGCCTATTTTTGATAATCGGAGATTGGTTCGGAAAATCTCATGAATATGAGACCAGTTTACCGGAACAACTCCCATTGAAGAACCGATCACAGCGATGATTTCTCGCGACAGCATCAACCTGGTACTAGAAACCGCCCGTATCGAAGAGGTGGTTGGCGATGTCGTTTCCTTGAAAAAACGGGGAGTGAATTACATCGGACTTTGTCCATTTCACAACGAAAAGACTCCTTCCTTTAACGTCAATCCGGCAAGGAACATCTTCAAGTGTTTCGGTTGCAGTGAAGGCGGAAATCCGGTCGACTTTCTCATGAAGACGGAGAATATGTCTTTCCCGGAGGCGGTAAGATCCTTAGCGAAGCGATATAACATACAACTGGAAGAAACCTCGCCGGACCCGGAACAACTCCAACAACAGGATGAAAGGGATTCCATGTATGCGGTCAATGACTTCGCCCAGAAAACCTTTTCTGATTGGCTTAACAACAGTGATGAAGGAAAATCGATCGGACTGAGTTACTTCAAAGAGCGCAACTTCACAGCAGATACCATCAATAAATTCCTCCTGGGCTATGCCATGAACGCGTGGAGTCCACTCTGCGATCACGCTGTCAAATCAGGATACGATGAATCATATATAGAAAAAACCGGGCTCGGTTTTCGCAACGAAAGAGGCCGTATGACCGATCGCTTCCGCGATCGTGTCATGTTCCCGATTCATAATGTGTCGGGTAGGATCATCGGATTCGGCGGGAGGATTCTGAAGAAAGATGATAAGACGGCGAAATATATCAACTCGCCTGAGTCTGAAATCTACCATAAGAGCCGTGCTTTGTACGGAATTTTTCAGGCGAAAAAATCAATCGTCAAGAATGACGAATGTATGATTGTGGAAGGGTATACGGACGTCATCTCTTTGCATCAGACTGGTATCGAGAACGTGGTCGCACCATGTGGAACCGCGCTTACCGAAGAGCAGATTCGCCTTGTGGGGCGGTACACAAAGAACCTCACGCTGCTTTTCGATGGCGACGATGCGGGAATAAAAGCAGCATTGAAATCCATTCGCCTGATCCTCCTCGAAGGATTCAACGTGCGCATCGTCCTTTTCCCAAACAAAGAGGATCCCGACTCCTTTGCCAGGAAATATGGGGAAAAAGAAACACTTGATTTCATCCGCCGATCGGCTGTGGATTTTGTGGAGTTCAAATCCAAACTAGTATTGGAGAGTGCGGGCAACGACCCTATACGCAAAGCAAGCCTCATCCACGAAGTAGTGGATCTGATTGCACTGGTCACTGATCCTATCCTCCGCTCTACTTATGTGAAACGTTGTAGTCGGCTGCTAGATATCGATGAGCCGGTGGTACTGAACGAGCTGAACAGGATCAGGAGGCAACAATTAAGGAAGGAAAATGCCTCTGATGAAATCACGGAACTCGTAACTGAATTCATACGACCCGAACAAACTGGACCGGAGCTCACGACAGAAGAACAGGAGAAGAATATCATCCGGCTCCTACTGAATTACGGTCATATCCGGCTTTCAATCGCTGAAACACTCACGGATGAAGGCGGTAAACCCTACGAAGTCGTTCACGAACCTTCGGTTGCTCGGTTCATCGTAGAGGAGATTTCAGGCGATGATATCCGCTTCGAACACCCAATTTATGACCGGATACTTGCCGAGTACGCGATAATTGATCATGATATCCATTTCATCGAGCCTTCTTTCTTCCTCAATTCCGAATTGAAGGAATTTCGTGAAGTAGCTGTTGAATTGTTAAGTCCCAAATATCAACTGAGCGAAAACTGGTACGCCATGCATGGCATCAGTGTTCTTTCCGAAGAAAATGCATTGCTTAAAACCGTAGAACAGTCGGTTTTCCATCTTAAGCAGAAAAAAGTGATGCGAATGCTCGAAGAAAACCGTATTCTTATCCGCGACGCTCACATCAATGGAAGTGACTTGACAGAGCTTTTGGAAAATCATCTGCGCCTAGAGCGGATAAAGACTGAAATCTCCAAAGTACTTGGAATAGATATCCTCCGCTGAGCGGATATCATCAGAGTATCAATCCTCTATCTGGTTGAATTCGGTCACTGAAGCACCACGCAGTTTCTTGTCGCCGGCCTGCATCTTGAGCTGATTCACTTCCATGGCAGTGAGAAACCGCCAACGACCGCGCGGCAGATCTTTCTTGGTAAGTCCAGCAAACACCGTTCGGTCCAGTTTCACGACTTCATGTCCGAAGAATTCAAAAATCCTTCTCACGATCCTGTTTCGACCGGAATGAAGTTCTATACCAATCTCCTTGCGATCGTTTCCTTCTCCGGCATAAGCGATATCATCCGCCTGGATGGGACCGTCTTCAAGATGAATGCCCTCCATTATACGATCCATCTCATCAGGCTTCAATGCGCCGTCAAGAGATACATGATAAATTTTCTGAACGTGGAAACTGGGGTGCATGAGTTTACGTGCCAAGTCGCCGTCGTTGGTGAATAACAAGACTCCTGTCGTATTCCGATCAAGACGGCCGACCGGATAAATCCTCTCTTTGCAAGCTCCTGCAACCAACTCCATAACCGTATGTCGTTGACCCGGATCGTCCACGGTAGTGATATAATCCTTCGGCTTGTTCAGTAAAAGGTAAACAGGTCGCTCTCCACGCAGGATCTCATTGTTGTACCTTACTTCATCACCCTGATTGACTTTATAGCCCATTTCGGTGATGACATGACCATTCACAGATATGACGCCTGCTTTGATCAGATCATCGGCTTCACGACGTGAGCAAATACCGCAGTTGGCGATGAATTTATTGAGTCGGGTCTGTCCGGAATTCTCAGAGGCGGTTTCGTTTTTTGTATTTCTGCGGAACGGTTTTCTGGAAAAATCTTTTCGACCGGTTGACCGACGATCACGGCTGAAGGATTTTTCTCTCCGGTCGCTTCCTCTGAGTGGGCGATCGCTTGAACCACGACTTGACCCTCTGCTCTCCTCCGTTTTTTTTGTAAATGATCGTGAGGGGCTAGAAGATTTGCGTTCAGTCCTTTCATCAGAAGTTCTTCTGGGCGGACGCTCATCGGATGTTCGTCTGGAAAAACCCTCTGAGGAACGCGAAGAGCCTCTGGCGGTACGATCGTCTGATGAACGTCTGGAAAAACTCCCTGAGGAACGTGATGGTCTTTCATCAGGTGATCTTCTTGAAACACCACCTGAAGCTCTTTTGTCCGGGCGACCTTCCGATGGCCTTCTTGAAAAACCGCTTCCGGACCTTGATGAACTGCGCTCGGATCTTTCGCCGGAAGAAGATCTTCCAAATGAACCTGATCCGCTGGAGGAGCGTCCGGATGTTCCAGGCCGGGAGGGGCGTTCTTCACGACGTGAAGGTCGATCGGATGAACGGGAGTCACCTGAGCGGTATCCCGATCCCTGGCCGGATCGAGGTCTCCGCTCACGCGGCGCATCCTCCGAATCCTCTGAACGACGGGTTGTTCGCACAGATCCACTATTGTTTCCTTTTGGACGGAATCCCGGCTTGGTAGAACGGTCGGCCCTGCCCGATCCGGATTTCCTGATAGGCTTGCCACCTCGGCTGATCTTGCGCATAAATTTCGAATTGAGACTGCAAGGTAGCAAAGCGGGGCCGAAGTACCCTGATCTTTCGACATAAGCCACTCACATCGGATAAAAAGCATCCTCAATATGCTCGATTCGCGTGTATTGGGCGTTGTGGACCACGATCACGATATCAAAGCGTGCGCGCTCCATTGTTTTAAGAGTTTTCAAATAAGTACTGGCGAGACGGATAACTTGCCGTTGCTTCGTAAGCGGTACAAGCTGTGAAGGGTCTGTCAAAAAGGCTGATTCTCTGGTCTTCACCTCCACAAACACCAACTCGTTCCGTTCGGATCCTTTTACAGTAATTGATATGCGTGCTATGATATCCAACTCGCCCTGACCGATTCGGTAATTACGTTGAATGATGACGTAACCTTTCCTGATAAGATGATCACACGCTAACGTCTCCCCTTTCCTTGCCAATTCGGATTTAGGAGAGATCAATGATTCTGTCATGGATGAAAAGTGATATCCATTTTTTCAGCCACATTGAGGGTGACCTCCCGACCGAAAATGAGTGGATAGTTGTTTGCAACATGCCCACCGGGAAAACCGAAAACGACAGGATAAGCATACTCTTGGACTGCTTCCCGAATTATTGCTTCCGCTGAACGACCGAAGGGAACGGTATTGTCTTTCATATCCGTCATACCGCCGACAATCAATCCTGCCAGGCCATCCAATTTGCCCGACCGTTTCAGATTCATCATCATGCGATCGATGTGATAGAGATACTCATCCAGATCTTCAAGGAAAAGGACCTTTCCCCTCGTGTCGATATCAGAAGCCGAACCAGTAAGAGAATACAACATCGACAGGTTACCTCCTATCAGGACACCCTTACATTTACCCTTACGATGTGAATTCAGATCCACACCCTTGGGAGTCCATGCATAGCGCAGGCGTTGTCCGAACAGGGTGTCTTTGTAGATTTGTAAACAAGCCGGAGCCGCCTTGTGCAGGTTGAGCGCCATAGGTGCATGAATCGTTTCAATACCGAAATGCCGATGCACATGGCTGTGTAAAACGGTAAGGTCACTGAACCCGACCAACCATTTAGGGTCTTTTTGAAAGCGCTTCCAATCAATCTTGTCGATTAACCGAACCGTTCCGTAACCTCCGCGTGCGAACAGGATGGCGCGGCACGTCTTGCTGTTCAATGCCTTTTGAAGATCCGCCAATCGCTCCTCGTCAGTGCCGGCGAATTGGCGATCTTCCTTATAGAGATGCTTACCTGCCTGGACTTCAAGACCCCAGCGCTTGAGCAGATCGATGGCAGGCTTCATCTCCATCCTTGAGACTTTGCGCGCCGTAGCTACAAGAGCGACAGTGTCGCCGGGCTGAAGGAAAGGCGGTCGTACCATAATTGTTACCTTTGGCACGCAAAATTGGCCTTTCACACACGCACTGACAACCATTATATGCGAAAAGAAGGCGGAGATGTGAACAATCATCTTCTTTTTTGCGAATGAACCAACACCTTCTAAACGAAACAATGTCACGTCATCTCGTCACAGCGGCCTTACCTTATGCCAACGGCCCCGTACACATCGGTCACCTTGCAGGGGCTTACCTGCCGGCTGATATCTATGTCCGCTATCTGAGAGCGATAGGTGAAGAGACGGTTTTCATCTGCGGCTCCGATGAACATGGAGTTCCTATCACTTTGAGGGCCAGAAAAGAAGGCATCACCCCACAACAGGCAGTCGATAAATACCATGGTATCATCAAAAAGAGTTTCGCTGACTTCGGCATCTCGTTCGATATTTATCACCGCACTTCTGATACAGTGCATCACCGCACAGCATCCGATTTCTTCAGGACGCTCTACGACAAAGGAGAATTCCTGGTCGAATCGACCGAACAATACTATGATGAGGAGGCAGGCATTTTTCTCGCTGATCGGTATATCACCGGAACATGTCCCAACTGCAAACAAGCGGGTGCCTATGGCGATCAGTGCGAAAAATGCGGCAAGAGCCTTTCACCCCGTGAATTGATCGAACCGCATTCTCAGCTCAGCGGTAAAGCTCCCGTCCTTCGCGAAACGAAACACTGGTACCTGCCACTAGACCGGTACCAGAAAGAATGGTTGCAGACATGGTTACTCGAAAAAAAGGATAAATGGAAATCGAATGTCTTCGGTCAGTGCAAGTCGTGGCTCGACCAGGGCCTTCAGCCTCGTGCTGTTACACGTGACCTGGATTGGGGCGTTCCTGTTCCTGTAGAAGGCGCGAATGGAAAAGTATTGTACGTTTGGTTCGATGCTCCGATCGGTTACATTTCTGCCACCAAAGCATTCTTCGAACAACGCAATGATCCTGCTGGTTGGGAACGTTTTTGGAAAAACGAGGAAACCAAACTCGTTCACTTTATTGGAAAAGACAACATCGTTCTCCATTGCATCATTTTCCCTGCGATGCTCAAAGCACACGGAGGGTTCATATTGCCGGAACAAGTTCCAGCCAATGAATTCCTCAATCTGGAAGGCGACAAGATCTCGACATCTCGCAATTGGGCGGTTTGGTTGCATGAGTTCCTGATTGATTTTCCAGGTAAAGAAGACGTTTTGCGTTACGTGTTGTGCTCAACAGCCCCGGAGACAAAAGACAATGATTTCACCTGGAAGGATTTTCAGGCGCGTAACAACAATGAGCTTGTTGCCATACTAGGCAACTTTGTGAACAGGACGCTGGTGCTTACGCAGAAATATTACGAAGGAAAAGTCCCCGGCAGAGGCCCCATCGAGCCAATAGACCGACAATACCTGGATTTGCTTACTCAGGCGCCCGATAAAATCGGAACCGCCATCAGGAATTTCCGCTTCCGCGATGCGCTTACCGAGCTGATGGATGTGGCACGTGCCGGCAACAAATACCTGGCCGATACGGAACCATGGAAATTACAGGCAACAGACCCTGAGCGTGTAAAGACCATCTTGTCCGTATCACTGGAGCTTACAGCACGGCTCACGTCGATGATGTCTCCTTTTCTTCCCTTCACTTCAGAAAAATTGACAAAAATGCTGGGCATACAATCGCCTGCATGGAATCGACCTATAGACCAGATCGTAATGACGGAAGGACACGTGATCGGTGAACCATCGTTGTTATTTGAGAAAATCGAAGACCCTGCTATTCAGTCTCAGGCGGACCGGTTGCAATCCATTAAAGCAGCCAACGAAGCGACCAACGCACAAAACACCAGTTCAATAAAACCCATGAAATCACCAACCACTTTCGATGATTTTCAGAAAATGGATATCCGTATCGGTACCATCCTGGCAGCCGAAAGAGTTCCAAAAACAGACAAGCTTTTAAAATTAACGATTGATACTGGAATCGATCAGCGAACAGTCGTTTCAGGTATCGCCACTTATTTCGAACCTGAGAAAATCATCGGGCTACAGGTGACCCTTCTTGCAAACCTGGAACCTCGAAAAATCAAAGGAATCGAATCTCAAGGCATGATTCTGCTGGCTGAAGACACTGATGGAAAACTGGTATTCGTATCCCCGACAGAAAAAGTAGGCTCTGGAAGCACCGTGAACTGAGAATCAAAATTCGAGGGATTCAAGGTTTTTCTTCAATTTTAGTGTAAAGTCACTCAATATTATCATCCAAACGCTTGGGGGTTTGGTAAGACTACGTATATTTGCATTGTAATCAGATAAGTAATAGAGGGGACGGCAGTCCCCTTTTTTATTGCCGATGAACCTGCAACAACGAATATCCGAACTGGTGTCCTCGAAAATCGAGGGTACAGAGGTGTATCTTGTTGAAATCAAGGTTACTCCGGCAAAGGTGACAGTTATTCTGGACCACCCGAAAAACCTTGGCTTGGAGGTGTGTGTCGCCATAAGTCGCTACCTTCAGGAGCAACTGGAAGAGTCGAATGTATTCGAATCACATGAACTTGAAGTGACCTCTCCTGGAATGGAGGAACCTTTACGCGTTTTGCAACAATACCGCAAGCGTACCGGACAACGAGTCAGTGTGATCACATTCGACGGACTTAAGCGCACTGGAAAATTAGTGGCAGCCGATGCAGAGGGTATCCTCTTGGAAGAAGAGTCGATTAAAAAGGAAGGTAAAAAGAAAATACTTGAAGTACAGCCTGTCAGGTTGCCCTTCACATCCATCAAAGAAACCCGCGTTCTATTCTCGTTCGATAAAATAAAACAATGACATGAAAAAAGTAGTGACCCGTAATGATCACACCGAGCTTGTCGATGCATTCTCCGAGTTCAAAGACCTCAAGAACATCGACCGCGCCAGCATGATGAGCATCCTGGAAGATGTGTTCAAGAACATGATCAAGAAGAAATACGGCTCTGCCGACAACTTCGATATCGTGATCAACACGGACAAAGGCGACTTGGAAGCCTTCCGTAACCGACTGATCGTGGATGATGGCTCGGTTGAAGATCCTAATACGCAGATCGAGTACTCCGAAGCCGTGCTGGTCGAGCCAGACTTCGAAGTAGGTGAAGAGGTTTCTGAAAAGATCCGCTTCAGCGACTTCGGTCGTCGCGCCGTATTGGCCGCCCGTCAGAACCTGATGGCACGTGTACAGGAATTGGAGAAAGAAGGCATCTTCCAGAAATACAAGAACCGCATCGGTGAAATCATCACCGGAGAAGTCTACCAGGTTTGGAAAAAAGAAATGTTGATCATCGACGACGAAGGAAATGAACTCATTCTTCCGAAGTCTGAGCAGATTCCTGCTGACTTTTTCAAAAAAGGCGACTCCGTCCGTTCGGTGGTTCTTCGTGTGGAGATGTTGAATGGAACTCCGAGAATCATCCTTTCCCGCACGTCACCGCTCTTCCTCGAGAAATTATTCGAACTTGAAGTACCTGAAGTGTTCGACGGACTCATCACCATCAAAAAAATCGTACGAGAGCCGGGCGAGCGCGCAAAGGTGGCTGTCGAAAGCTACGATGACCGTATCGATCCCGTCGGAGCATGTGTTGGCATGAAGGGTTCTCGTATCCATGGAATCGTACGTGAGCTTCGCAATGAGAATATCGACGTTATCAATTTCACCAACAATACCATGCTTTTCATTTCGCGTGCACTTTCGCCGGCGAAAATCACCAGTATAAAACTGGATGATGAGAAAAAGCGTGCCTCCGTGTTCCTCAAACCCGATCAGGTTTCCCTTGCTATCGGAAAAGGTGGACATAACATCAAACTTGCCGGTCGGTTGACAGGATATGAAATCGACGTCTACCGCGAATCCGATGAAGACAGTGAAGATGTCGATCTCGACGAATTCACAGATGAAATCGAACCGTGGATCATCGATGAGCTCAAAGCCATCGGTTGCGATACTGCGAAGAGCGTTCTTGAACTTCCACTTGAAGACCTGGTGAACCGGACCGATCTTGAGGAGGAGACCATCAAGGAAGTTATCCGCATTCTGAAGTCCGAGTTCGAATGAGCCCGGTCGTCCACCTGATGGCAACACCGATATACGGCTGAGCCCCGAGGCACCCTGCGGGAGGGTGCCTCCGCCGAATCAACTCCCGCATCATTATCACCTCATGGCAGAAACAGAAAAAAGCATCCGACTCAGCAAAGCGATCAAGGAATTCAACTTGTCGCTCGATCATATCGTTGATTTCCTTTCCAAAAACGGATTCAAAATCGAGAGCAACCCCAATACCAAGTTGCCCGGGGATGCTTATAACATGTTATTGAAGGAATTCCAGGGAGATAAGATCCTCAAGGAAGAAGCACAACAACTTACGCAGACCAAACTCAAGCGTGAAGGTCAGGTAGTGGTCGATGCAGAATCAAGTAAGAAATCCACTGCCCGTAAAGAAGACGAAACACCTGATATCCTGATCAAAAACGTATCGGTAGGTGAGGCGATGGGGACCGACAAAAAGAAAAAGAAAGCGGAGGCTGAAGCACCGGTCAAACAAGCCAAGAAAGAGGATGAAGTGATAAAGGCAAAAGCCGAAAAGGTAGATGGTCCTAAGGTGCTGGGGAAAATCGAAATAGCAGACGAGGATAAGGGTGAAAAGAAGAAAACCTCTAGAAAGAAAAAAGTAGAAGAAACACCTGAAGTAGCGCCGGTTGCTGAAGTGCCGGCAACTGAAGTACCAGTTGAAGCTCCTGCCCCTGTGTTGCCTCCTGCTCCTGAGCCAGAAGTTCCTGAAGAGAAGGAGCTTCACCGTGTTCAAATAAATAAGCTGACAGGACCTACCGTACTCGGAAAAATCGAACTGCCAACCGAGCCTCGCAAGAAGCCGGTGGCTTCCTCGGCAACCGGTGTCGATAAGAATGAGAAGAAGAAGCGTAAACGTACCGACCGGAAGGCCGGTGCCCAACCGATGCCTCAGGATAAACGTCCTGGTGCGGCAGGTGTTGGCGGACGCGGTCGAAAAGAAGTCGCATCAACCGATCGTTCTGAGCTTTCAGACAAGGAGATCCAAGAAAAAATCAAAGCCACACTTGCTCGCCTCAGCGGTGCAGGAAAAACGAAATCATCCAAGCTTCGTCGCCAGAAACGCGAAGAACGCGCTGAAGAAAAAGAACAGCAGGCAGCAGAGCAGTCGGGCAAGAAAGTCATCAAGGTCACCGAATTCGTAACTGCGAACGAACTTGCCAAACTGATGGATGTGTCCGTGACGGAGATCATCTCGACTTGCATGTCGCTGGGCATGTTCGTATCCATCAACCAGCGTCTGGATGCTGAAACATTGACGGTTGTTGCATCTGAATTCGGGTACACGGTCGAGTTCGTTTCCGCTGATGTTCAGGAAACCATCAAGGCGGAAGAGGATCGACCGGAAGACCTTATCCAACGATCCCCCATCGTGACCGTCATGGGACACGTCGACCACGGAAAAACCAGCTTGCTGGATTACATCCGTAAGGCGAACGTCATAGCGGGTGAAGCGGGTGGTATAACTCAGCACATCGGTGCATACAACGTAGAGCTTGAAAATGGGAAACACATCACATTCCTCGATACTCCCGGTCACGAGGCTTTTACGGCCATGCGTGCTCGCGGAGCGAAAGTCACCGACGTAGCCATCATCGTGATAGCTGCCGATGACAATGTGATGCCTCAAACAATTGAAGCCATCAATCACGCACAAGCTGCCGGAGTTCCAATGGTTTTCGCCATCAACAAGGTGGATAAACCCGATGCCAAACCGGAAAGAATAAAAGAGGAGCTCGCCAAGATGAACATCTTGGTGGAAGATTGGGGTGGAAAATTCCAATGCCAGGAAATCTCCGCGAAAAAAGGAATGAACATCGAACAGTTGCTGGAAAAAGTATTGCTGGAAGCTGAGCTTCAAGACCTGAAAGCAAATCCCGATCGTCGTGCAAACGGTACTGTCATCGAATCATCTTTGGACAAAGGGCGCGGTTATGTCATGACCGTACTTGTACAGGGCGGTACGCTGAAAGTGGGTGATGTTATGCTTGCAGGTTGCTTCAGCGGAAGAGTCAAAGCGCTGTTCAACGAGCGTGGATTCCGCATAAAAGAGGCTGGTCCTGCAATGCCTGCGCAGGTGCTGGGGATGAGTGGCGCTCCGCAGGCCGGCGACCACTTCAACGTGATGGAAGATGAGCGGGAGGCACGCGATATCGCCAACAAGCGTCTCCAATTGCAGCGTGAACAGGGGATCCGTACACATAAGCATATCACGCTCGATGAAATCGGTCGCCGACTCGCAATAGGAAACTTCAAAGAGCTGAATGTGATTGTGAAAGGTGACGTGGACGGTTCCATCGAAGCTCTCTCCGATTCACTCTTGAAACTTTCTACGCAAGAAGTACAGGTCAATATCATCCATAAATCGGTGGGCGCTATCACTGAATCCGATGTACTGCTTGCTTCAGCTTCAAATGCCATCATCATCGGTTTCCAGGTACGTCCATCCGTAAATGCTCGAAAGCTGGCCGAAACTGAAGAAATCGAAATCCGACTTTACTCGATCATCTATAACGCTATCGAGGAGATCAAACAAGCCATGGAAGGCATGCTTGCTCCGGAGTTTCAGGAAAAAATCGTCGGTAACATCGAGATCCGAGAAACCTTCAAGATTCCAAAAGTGGGTACGATTGCCGGCTGTATGGTACTTGACGGAAAAGTCAACCGCAACACCCGGGTACGTGTCATCCGCGATGGAATCGTTGTATTCTCAGGTGAACTCGCTTCACTTAAGAGATTCAAGGATGATGTCAAGGAGGTTTCAGCCGGTTACGAATGCGGTCTGAGTATCAATAATTTCAATGACATCAGAATCGGCGACGTCATTGAGGGATACGAACAGGTTGCTGTCAAGCGCAGCCTTGCCTGATCATCGAAGATCTTTTTCTTCCTCCTTTAGTCGGTCCTTCGGACTTAAAAGTGAAGGGAATTTCACCTCTTCGGGCACAACGAAGTTGGTCGGAAAGGTTCCCTCTATTCTTTTGAGAAACTCAAAAGCCTCGTAGCGGTTTCTGAAGTCCCCTATCCGTACCTTGTAATTCGGTTGTTGATAGGACAAATAAGCAGGAACGTCCACGTACTTCGAACAGAAGTCCATTTTTACCTCCGTTGCTTTGGGCCGATTCACCCCGAAATAAATCTGCACGCGATAACCAGGCATGGTGGGATGTGCTACATGATCTTGCCTCAGACGAGCCGATACGATGTCGAACCGGCTCTCTTTTGCCACTACGAACGTCGAGTCGCGGTTGGAACGTACAACCATCTTCTGTGCAGTAGCGGTAATGGAATGAAGGAAAAGGGTTGCCAGGACGAGTAAACGCATGGTGTAAAGTTAACGATGCATCTCAAACTAGTGAAAGCCGGTTTGAAAATCGAGGGAAATTAGCCTCATAACGGCGTATTTACGTTGTTTTTGACGTTACATTCGCCTGAAGGTAAATGGATATTGAAGAACTACGCCAGTATTGCCTACGAAAAGCGGGCGTCACCGAGGAATTCCCCTTTGATGAATCAACGCTTGTTTTCAAAGTGATGGGTAAGATGTTCCTACTTACACCACTCGATGAAACCGGTTTGCGCTTCAATGTGAAGTGCGATCCCGAAGTCGCAATATCACTTCGTGAAAGTCATCCGTGTGTGAGACCCGGATTCCATATGAATAAAGCCTCCTGGAACACCGTGGACGTCGATGGAAGTGTTCCTGACAGATTACTCCACGAATGGATAGACCACTCCTACTCTCTGGTGATTCAAAAACTACCTAAAAAAACACG
>JBJSZR010000392.1:0-4009 GCA_046090385.1 Bacteroidota bacterium | reverse complement strand
TGAAATTGACACCAGCGTTGAACCCGCCGATGTCACTGTAGCGGCTTTGGTTGTCCTGCTCCTGCAGAGTGATTCCATATTTTGAGATCGCAAAATTGCCATCAACAAGAACGGACGATCCTGCAGGAACGACCACGAAGTTGGTACCTATGCCCCGAGCATCCCAGTTCAAATCGGCGATGCCGTTGTAGGATGCTCGGTCGCTGAAACGGAATCCGAAGAAGTTCACTTTGCTGCCGGTGGAGCTGTTGAAAGAGACTTTGCCGTAAAGATCTGTAAAGGAGAACGGAAGCCCGTTTTCAGATGCATATGGATAAAGTGTCTTTGAAGTCTTGTCAAGGTAAGATGTCCTTGCTGAAAGCAGAAAAGAAGAGCTGCCCTCGGCGTTTTCCTGTTCTTTCTTCAAAGGGCCTTCCAAAATAAGTTTTGAGGCAAACGTGTTAACGCCGGCTTTTCCTGCCAAGCGGCGCTTGTTTCCGTCACGCGTGGTGATATCCATGATGGATGAGATCCGGTCGCCGTATTCGGCATTATAGCCACCTGTGTAAACATCTGCCCCGCGCATGATGTCAGGATCAATAACCGAGTAAAGTCCGATAGAATGGAACGGATTATAAACAACCATTCCGTCAAGCAGTAATTTGTTTTGTATGGGAGTTCCTCCGCGTATGTACAGCTGACCGCCTTGATCGCCTGAGGAAACGATTCCCGGAACCACTTGCAAGTATTGCGCAAGGTCGGCTTCGCCACCTACGGAGGGCAGTTGTTTTATTTCCTTTGCGACAATCTTGTTCACACCTATGCGTACATCCGATTTCATTTCCTCGCGTTCGCCGGATACCTCAAGTTCCTTCATCTGTATCGATGATTTTTTCAAATACAGCTTTTTGGTGATGATGTCGCCTTTGTTGACAATCACTTCCAGCTTCAGCGTGTCATAGCCGATACTTGTCACGAGTAATTCATAGCTGCCAGGAGGGATGCGACTGATGGAAAAGAAACCGTCCAGATTCGTCTGCGCACCATAGGTGGTGCCTTTAAGGTAAACACTCGTATAGATGGAGGGTTCGGAAGTTTCCTGCTCGTAAACAAATCCACGGATGTCACCTGTTTGTCCGAAAGCACTGACGGTAAAAAGTGTCAGCAGGAACACTGTAATGATGCGCATAGGGAACGCAAGTTATGTAAATAGTTGGAAGAGGGGCCGATTCTGATTTCAACTACTTGCTGCTTGCCAGTTCAAGTATCTTATCATATTCCTCCGGTCGCACGGGCATGACGGAAAGTCGGCTCATACGGACCAGCTCCATGCCTTTGAGAATTTTATCTGATTTTATTTCTTTGAGCGTGACAGGCCGCTTGAGTGATTTTCCTGCCTTGAGCTCCACGGCCACCCATCCTTCACCGGGCGCTTTCGGGTCTTCAAAACCCTCACGGATCACGGTAGCCGTGCCTACTACGGATGACTCGCCCATGCTGTGGTACACCAACACCTTATCGTTTTTTTTCATCGAAGCCAGATGTCTTTTTGCAAGATGGTTCCGTACGCCATCCCAAACAGTGGAGCCGTCTTTCAAAAGGTCAGGCCAGCTATAGGTTTCAGGATCGGATTTGACGAGCCAATGATTCATTGATTCAGTTGATTATAGGTTACAAAAGTTATCAGTGCATGAGTTTATACACCAATTCTTTCAGTAATTCACTGTTCTCTGTGCTGTCGTCCGTCACGCCTTTTGATCTCAAATCGAAATCGCGGATGTAACCCACATTGCGCATGCAGGTTTCCAAAGGATAGGTCTGTGATGCACGGATGTACTCATTGATGAAGTATGGGCTTACGCCGATCAAGGCTGCCAATTCGTTTCGTTCTTTGTTTTTGGAGGCATGTACTCCGATCACCTTGTTGAAAAAAGAGAAAATGGAAGGTATAGTGAGCTGTATGGGATTGCTTTTAGGATTTGCTCCGAAGTGCTTTGCGATGAGATTGACCTTAAAGATATTTCTCGTTGCCAATGCTGAATACAACTCGAACATGTTGAAGTCCTTACTGATGCCTATACGTTCTTGCACCATGCTGGCGGTGACTTCGGCGCCCGCTTTAACGGATAGCATCAGTTTGTCTGATTCATTGACCACTTTACTTAGGTCATTACCCAGATATTCCGCCATCATTTCAGCCGCTTGTTGCTGTATCCTTCCGCTTTTTGATAGGAAGTACTGTGTAATCCAACCAGGGACTTCTCTGTCATACATGCGTTTGCTCTCCATCGCAACAGTAAGCTTGTCTATGGATTTGTAGAGCTTTGTCCGCTTGTCCAGTGATTTTCCTTTGAAAGCCAATACAAGGACAGTAGAGGGGGTTGGTTTTTCCAGATACTCGATAAAAGGATCGCGGTCTTTATCTTTGGAAATAAGATTTTTTACATCCTGAGCCTCCTTTACGATGACCACCTGATGACTGGCCATCATCGGATATCGTTTCGCATAGCTGATCAACGATACTACGTCGATGTCTTTTCCGTAAAGGATCGTTTGGTTGAAAGCCTTGTCTGTTTCACTCAGGACATTTTTCTCTATGTGATCGACCACCAGGTCGATGAAATGCGGTTCTTCACCGTAAAGGAAATATACGGGAGCATAGATCTTCTTTTTCAGGTCAGCTATGATCTGCTGGTAATTCATTTCTCAGAACCGAAGATGTTTCACGGTTAGCCCGTTGTTTATCAGCTGCTTTAGCGAATCTATCCCCACCTTCAGATGGGTCTCTACGAAGTGGGCTGTCACTTTTTTGTCGCTTTCTGCGGTCTTGACACCCTCAGGAACCATCGGTTGGTCAGAAACGAGCAACAGTGCACCTGTCGGAATTTTGTTGGCGAAGCCCACCAGGAAAATCGTCGCTGTCTCCATGTCAATGGCCATGCAACGTGTTTTTTCAAGATATGCTTTGAAGTCAAGATCGTGTTCCCAAACCCGGCGGTTGGTCGAATAAACAGTTCCTGTCCAATAGTCGAGCTCGTAATCCCTGATAGTCGTGGAAACTGCTTTTTGAAGATTGAAGGCGGGAAGTGCAGGTACTTCCTTAGGCAGATAATCATTGGAAGTTCCTTCGCCCCGTACTGCTGCAATGGGAAGAATGAGGTCGCCTACGTTGTTTTTCTTTTTAAGTCCTCCACATTTACCGAGAAACAAGGAGGCTTTTGGAGAGATCGCACTCAGCAGATCCATGACCAATGCGGCGTTGGGACTGCCGATTCCGAAGTTGATGATGGTGATGCCGTCAGCTGTAGCATTCGGCATCGGTTTATCTGCTCCTTGTATTGGAACGCCGTACCAATCTGCGAACAACTTTACGTAATGATGAAAATTGGTGAGCAATATGTATTTGCCAAATTCCTCGAGTGGCGTTCCGGTGTACCTGGGCAACCAGTTATCTACGATTTCTTTTTTTGATTCCATGCGTTAATTTCACCGGATATTTCAAGGCAGTGAAGTACCCGCCACTCAATTTTCCGGAATACAAATTAACGATTAAAGAGACAGGCTCCGGAAGCAGTGGGTATCGAATTTTCGACAAAATACGACTAAAATACGTCTCCTTGACCCCTGAAGAATGGGTCAGGCAGCATGTGCTGATGTTCCTGACCGACAATCGGGGAGTTCCTAAGGGGTTGATCGGCGTTGAAAAGGTGATCAGGATAAACAAGATGCCCAAGCGCTTCGATATACTTGTTTATGACCGTTCGCACCGTCCTCTGATATTGGTTGAATGTAAGGCTCCGACAGTGCCCATCAGTCAGGAGGTATTTGACCAGGCGGCCCGATACAACCTTTTGTTGAATGTGCCCTTCTTTTTTATTTCAAATGGGATCGATTCCTTCTTCTGCGAGGTTGATCACAGTTCCGGGGAGTATCGTTTCCTGGAAGCCATGTCGCACTATGACGAGCTTTCAAAAGGATAACTATGATTCACCATTGCCAGTCGCAATTGTGGTTTTGTCGCTTTAGTTCC
>JBJSZR010000391.1:0-6471 GCA_046090385.1 Bacteroidota bacterium | reverse complement strand
GAGTCGGGAATTCCGGCAGTAACATCGCTCCAGGTGATACCTCCGTTCGCCGTCCGGAAAACAGCCCCAAGTTGGTTGTATTCATATCTCACTCTGCGAGTGGCATAAATCACGTTGTTGTCGGCTGCAGAAACCGAAATCGACGACAATTCGCTTCCGTACGATCCTGTTTGAGGGAATGAGGAAATACTGTTCCACGTAGCGCCGTTGTCTGTGCTTTGCACCACGTTTTCGAACCCGCAATAATAAGTCTGATAATCCATTGGGTCGGAAACAATCGGCGATACCCATTCGCCATTTTCTCCGTTCACATTGGGATTGATGTTGGCGAAAGAATTTCCTCCATCAAAGGTCTGGTCGAAGTTCCCGAACTGTGATGAGACGATGAACGAACCTGCAACGGCGGTATCCATGCAGTTATCCATACCATCGCCGCCAAACACGGTGCTCCAAAGGTTACCATCGAAATAAAAACTCGCGTTGTCCTGAGCACCTGCCAATAGCTCGCCGGTCGGATTTTTTGAACTGCTCAATCGGTAAAAGGATGTCACATTCATACCGTTGCTAAGATTTGTCCAGTCGGTTGGAAGCAGGATACCGTTTTGCAGATTGGCCCATGTTTCCGGGATTATTTCTGTCGTGCAGTAAATTCCGCCATCGGTTGAGAGGTAGAACTTATCATCAAGCAGATTGTATTGGAGTTTGTGCAAATCAGCATGTACGGAAGGACCGTAGAACGTGGTCCAGTGACTGGCGGGATTGAAATTGTCGCCTGCGTCGTCGGACATCCATAAGTTGATGCCTCCGGCATACAGTTTGTCCGCATCGTTCGGATCAACGAGCAGACATACATCGTAGGTTCCTTGACCGCCGGCGCCGGTTCCGTCGCCGCCACTGAGGATGTTCAACGCATTTGCGGTGGCAGCCCAGGTTGCACCGGCATCATCGGACCGGTAGATCGCATAGAGGCCGCTGATCGAATCGACAGCCAACGCATAGATACGATCGGGTTGAGTAGGAGCAATGGCCAAACAGATACGTTGTACCGAACCGCGCGGAGGTATTCCGGTATTGAGCATCGTCCAACTGAGACCGAAGTCGTTCGATTTGTAAATAGCCGCATGACCGGTATTAGAATTGCGCACCCAACCACCGGTAGCATAAATGGTATTCGGATCCGAAGGGTCTTGCACCATATCCCAGAAAAGAGAGTCGAGTTGACGCGACCAGTTCGTGCCACCATCTACAGAACGATAGAGTCCGCTGACACCGCAAGCGAGCAGCGTTGAGGAATTCACAGGATGCACGATGACATTCCGGATCAGTGAGCCGTCGCCGTCCGTTATCTGGAAATTCAGACCGGTTGAATTCCATGTTTGTCCGCCGTCGGTTGACTTGTACACACCCAGGCCGTAATGCGTGTGACGTTTACGTCCGTTCGTGAAAAGACCGAAGCCCACATATTCGAAATCGCACAATGACACATAAATCACATCAGGATTTTGCGGATCGATGGTGATATCTGAAATACGGGTGATAGGAAGCTGATCGGTGAGTGGCATATAGGTGATGCCATGATCCGTTGTTTTCCAAAGACCACCTTGCGCGACACCCACATACCAGATGTTGGAGTCGGTGGGGTGGAAAGCCATACAATTCACGCGACCCATGCCGTTTTCCATGTATCCGGTCAGGTTTTGTGGAAGATCGTAGGGCCCGACGGGATACCAGACACCGGTGCTTCTTGTGAGGGCCCGTGATTTTTTCTCTTCTGCGATCCACGTCAACGTCTTCAGGTAGTCATCTGATTTTTCCGGATTACCGCTGAAGTCACAGTGCATCTGCGTTTCCCATTCCCAGCGCTTGAACGATTTCCAGTTTCGTTTTTCGTTGATATCCACACTCGATTTCCAGTCGCTGTATTTCCGCTGTATCTCTTTGAAGCCGGAAGAAGGCGTGAAATGAGGAGCCTGTTGAGCATTCATGTCCAGAGTAGCCAAGACAAGAATCATTAAGATTGACATGTATCGCAGACGCATAGATATTATAGATTGATAAAGTTAATGAATGATAATCATCGTAATCGCTGCTTTAACCCCGTCTTTACTCACGACTCTTTAGACTCCTCCGACTTTTTGACTCTTTTGACTTTTCGAATCTTTGGCGCTTTGACTTCTTCACTGCCCTTCCTGACGTGTGTCTTCACGATCCGCTTCCCCTCTTCCCGGGAGCAATCAGTTTTTCTCATCGACCAAACCAGATCTCGACCCCGTTTTACATTCATTTCAAGATCGACCACAGGCTGGGGGTAGTGTTCGCCTAGTTTTAAATCCACAAACGACTGTTCCATCTCAGTCATCAGCCACGGCGCATGGATATGATGATCGTCGAGCTCTTTGAGCTCCGGGACCCATGCACGGATGAATGTACCATCTGGATCATGTTCCCGGGAATTTTTTTCAGGATTATATATCCGAACTGTATTCACTCCCGTAGTTCCTGCCTGCATCTGGAACTGAGGATAGTGGATGCCGGGATCATAATCAAGAAAAAGGCGGGCAAGATGATAGGCGCCTTTCCGCCAGTCAATCAGGAGGTGATGACAAAGGAATGAAACGACCAACGCGCGCATGCGGAAGTTGATCCAGCCGGTAGTGTGCAGACAACGCATGCAGGCGTCCACCAAAGGCACTCCTGTTTTTCCTTCCATCCATGCTTGAAGCAGATCATCTCTGTTTTCCCATTCCAATTCTTCATACGCCCGATTGATACAGGAAGTCTCATATCCACATTCCGTTTCGAATTTTTGTATGAAGTGGCAATGCCAATGCAAGCGGGTAAGAAAATTCCGATACGGACCTTTGAATCGTTTATGTTCAACAGCCGTTTCGGTCTGTTGCACGACTTGTCGTACACTGAGATTCCCCCACGCGATGTATGGCGACAAGCGGCTGCAGGATTTCCGGCTTTGATGCGGCTTGGAGATGTTACGACTATAACCATCTCCGCGATCTTCTAGAAACGACCGGAGATACCTGTTCCCGTTCGATTCACCTGCCGGCTGGAATTCTTTGGGATATGTCGATAGCGTTTGAAGTAAGTCATCAGGCATCGTGAACGGATGTTCGCTATTCAAGGCAGGACTGTTGCTGAACGTATTGATGATTACCGGTCGATACATGAACTCCTCCCAACGATCATCCCATCCCTTACGGTCATTGATACCGCGCAGTACGCCGTTCTGTTGTGATTCCTGCCAGTGCGTTCCATGTTTTTTGAAAATAGCACTTACGTGCCTGTCGCGCTTCCAAGTATGCTGTGTGCCGCTTTCACGATGACTGAACACACGTTGTACATTGTATTTTTGGAGCGAGTATTCGAATACCGGTGCTGCATCACCGTGTAACATAATGACAGATTTATGGAAGGGTTGTAAAGACCGATTCATTTCAAGAATCGAGTGATATTGGAACTGCAGGTGACGGATGGAACAATCAGGATACCGGTACATTTCCGGCTCGAACAGGAACAATATCAAATAAGGCAGACCTGCCGATTCGGCCAGTTGCAGTGGCTCATGGTCCTGTGTGCGCAGGTCGCGTTTCAGCCAGACGATATTGATGTTTTTCATTTTTATGCCACTAATCGAACAAGAGAAACCGGACATTGTTTCAAATCAAAAACGAAACGCGTGGGAGCGTCCATTGGTCTGTAAAACAACAAACCGTCACGGGTCTTTTTTTCGCTTATTTTACATATCATTGAACCGACAAATCACGAAATCAAATTTTCAACCCCTATCACCATGAGGATTTTCAAACTTCCCGTTGCAGTCAGTTTTTTCGGATTTCTCATGCTGCTTTTCGCATGTCAGAAACCGCCCGAGACATTTGAAATGGCGATGGAGAAATATCAGATCGGTGATTATGAAAACGCCATAACACTTTTCAAATTGACTCCGGTCGAAGAAAAGACCTGGTATGACAGTTCGATTTCGATGATACGCACGTCAATAGGCAATGTACTGTCAAAAAGAGATCTGGAAGAAATAACTTCGCTGTGCCGAATCAATGAGGATGACAGTTTGGTTCAACCGATCATCATTTCCGAGATCAAGAAGTCTTGGAACTCCAACATGAAGAAAAATCCGGTATATAATTTTTCCCTTTATGATTCACTCTCCTTCATCATGAGCAATGATCCACAGACTCCGAAACTTTTACGGAAAAATGAAGATTCGTTTTTCCGTGGCATATGGCGTTGTCCAAGGGGAAGCATCAAAGGCAAAGAGATCTACTTCGAGAGGAATGAAAAAACCAAGTACGTGGATGCCAAAAGCAATAAATCGGGGCAAGGTTGGGATAAAGGGAAGGTCATGTACGGCGATATTTTCTATATGGGGAATATGGTGTTGGATCATAAAGTGCGCGTGTTCAGAAGTACCTATTTCGGAAGCAGCGAAAGCATGACACGCTCGAAAGGGAAAATGACCATAGTATCGGAGGACAGTCTATTGGTTGATTACGAAGGATCTGTCAGTTCGAACAACAGAGTCTACTTCATCCGTTCGGAGAATTGAGTCAATGACTCAATAGACGTTGAATCAGCATCCGAATATTTCATTCATCCCTTGTAAAGCGCCCCTCAAAGCATCACGGATATGAAAACCTTCACGGCCTCCCGTCTTGTCGCCGGCAACCGGATATTCCCGAACCGTATCGTCATCGATGATAAGAGTGTGACCGTCAATATACCCGGATTGTTCAGCGGCAAGGAGCAGACCATTCCTTTCACTCGAATTTCCTCTGTGAAAGTGGAATGCCCGTTTGTGGGATACTCCACCATCATCATCGCTACCACCGGCGAAGGAGAAATCAACGCACACGGATTCTTAAAAAGCGAGGTCGAGGAGATGAAGGAAATGATTCTGGCAAAGATCAGCTGACTGTTTTTTTCACGGAATATTTCAGGTCTATACAATTTCGGAAAGTCGAAAGCGTTATTTCATAATCTGATAACCCTACGACTGTTTCATACCCAAGTGACCATGAAATCTTTTTTGTCCGTTTTATTTTTCTTTTCGGCCGTTGCGGCTGCTCCAGCTCAGGTAGGACTTTCCTCAAAGCTCATTGAGCTTCAGTCCGAATTTCCAGGCGGTGAACTCTCAAAGACCGAAGAGGGTTATAATTGCTATTCAGTCAGAAGTCCGAAGCTTGAATCGGCTTTGGTATTCGTCTTCGATGAGAACATGAACTGTTTCATGTGTGCTGTGATGCCTGATTCCAAAAAGATTTACAATAATTGGAAAAAGTTGCTCAAGAAATCGTGGAAGAAAACAGGCGACCATTCATGGTCGTTCATGAAACCGGACGGTTTAGTAATGAGTTGCGATGATGTTGCTGAAAAAGACGTCGGCCGGATACTGCTTTTTTACTATAAAAGCGACTGAACGTTATTCAGGCGGACTGCTTGAAAACACGTTTTTGGTCAATCCGCATTTTTCAGTCTGTTTCATATTTTTACGGCATGAGTACCAAAAGACTTCTGCTTTTTTCGGTGGCCTTGTTGGTGTTGCTGTCATTTTGCATACGACCCGTTCGCCGATTCATTATCAATCAAATCGCCGGTACATACCGCAGTACCGAACGCATGTTCAAACCAACCGGCAAAGCCAGTTGTAAGGATTGCAACAAAGAGTTCGATGACGATGTGAAGACCCACGAGTTGGCATATGCCAAGGAAGGTATCCGCGAACAGGAAGAGCTGGCAGATCTGGAGGAACTTGAAAAACAGGGCACCCTTGTTCGCATCAACGACAATGCACTGTATACCATTCAGGAGCTTACCCATTCGCAACCGTTGTTGTTGAGCAAGGCGAAGAAATTCCTCACTGACCTCGGTGCCGCTTACAAAAAGAAATGCGAAGAAGAGGGCCTGGAGTATGTTCCCTTTGAGATCTCAAGTGTGACACGTTCAAAAAAATCGGTCAGACAGCTGATGCGGTCGAATGTGAATGCTATTCCCGAAAGTCATCATATGAAAGGCAAGACCTTCGACATCAGTTATGTCGCTTTTTATGATTACGGACTCCAGTATAAGAAATTCGTGGCGGCGCTTGCCGAGCTTAAAATGATGGGACAATGCTTTGTAAAGTATGAAAAGCGGCAGCATTGTTTTCACATCACCGTGAGATAATGCTTTTTCGTTTTTTGTCGTATGAGCGATCGGGCGTACAAGCAATTCAACATGCAGGTTTGTTATTCACGTACGGTTTTTTGAAACTTGATACAGATTGTCTCTTATTTACAGCAACGTTGAAATATAAGTGCTTATTTTGAAGCACCTTTTAGCTTTCTTTATTCAACATGAAAAATTCACCTAAGGGTAAGGCGCAGAACGGTAAGAAAACGCAGAAGCAGGTTGCGGAAAAAAAATCCTTTGCCGGACCAACGTTCTTGATCACTGCGATCA
>JBJSZR010000390.1:0-2854 GCA_046090385.1 Bacteroidota bacterium | reverse complement strand
CAAAGGACTGAAAATCCTTGTGTCAGTGGTTCGATTCCACTCATCACCACCACTTTTCCCTCTATAACTGATGAAAAACACTGATAAACCCTTCAAATTCGACCGGGTTCTGTTGATCGATGATAATGACATCGATAATTTCATCAACGAACGGATGATAACGACAAGTCATTTCTCCAAATCAGTCGTGGTCAAGAATTCCGGAGAGGGTGCTCTCGAATATCTTAAAGAAGTAGAGGGCGATATGGCTCGCTTGCCTGAGGTTATCTTTCTTGACCTGAATATGCCAGCGATGGATGGCTTCGGATTTTTGGCTGAATACGAAAAGATGACGGATACTGTGAGAAAGTTCTGCAAAATCGTCGTTCTGTCATCTTCCATAAGTCCCGAAGATATCAATCGCGCAAGTATGAATCCCTACGTTTTGAAATACGTCAACAAACCACTGGGGGAAAAATACCTTGATGCCATCAATTTTTGATTAAGCACCTTTAACGATCCATTGAACGTCGCATTCCTGCGACGTTTTTTTTTAAGTAAACTGACGAAAAAAGAGGCTGCCCTTCCGGACAACCTCTTCGAATCAACAAGGCAAGCTTTTATCAGTCTTTTATAGGATTAGCCAGTCGGCGAAGCATCTGATCATCCATTTTGACGAACCAAAGCATGCTGTCGTTTGAAGTGATGGTGGCTCGGAACTGATCATGCAGTTCGGTCAGCCTTTTGACCTTCCTGCGGAATTCCTCAGGCTTATTGGCAGCCTTGAGTATTTTCATGAGTGCGATTGCTGGTTCATAGCGTTGATCGTCTTCCGGAATCTGACGCTTTACACTTTGCAACAATTGACCGCAAAGACCGTCTTCGCCCATATAGGAATACTGCAAAGCCTGGAAGAGTTTACTCTCTACATCCGAGTAGAGGAATCTCTTGAGAGACATATCATTCCTAAGGTTGTTAATCACCTTGGCAGCTCCTGCATAATCGCCCTGATAGAATTTACCGATCGATAGGAAGCGACGGAAAGCGATGTATGGATACGGCTCATTGATGTCGATATCGAAACTCGACTCGAGATCGGGAGTGATGTCGTTTAGTTCAGTTACATTCCAATCAACAAGGAACTTGTGCACCTTGGAATTCAGGAACTCAGTGACGTAAAAACTGAATACGGGTTTGGTAGCGACATCAGCTACGCCATGGTTGGCGATTTTCGCGTAGTGATCGGCACGTACCTGGTTCCCTGTACGCTGATAGTATTCGAAATAAAGATAATCGACCAGGAAGCGGATGCTTTGGTAGAAAGTATCCAATTCGAACTTCTCGAAATTCTTACGGATCTGCTGTAACAGGGAGTCGATTTCCAATTCCAGAGCACGTAGATTTTCGGTCCTGGTTGTAAAGAGAGACAGGTAATATATCCTGACAACGTTATAGAGTACGAAGAGACGATGGCCATGATAGAGTTCGGAGATATTGGTCAACTCACGGAGTATGGTTTGTACCGCTTCGAAATCCCTCTCATCACGAGTGAGTTGGTAATTACCTGCACGCTTGACGAATTCATAGAAAAGATCCTCCGCTTTTACAACTGAGAGTGAATAAGCGACGTGACGGTTGTACTCCTTTTCATAATAGTCGTAATCGCCGTTGTACATGCTAAGACGGGCCAAAGCCTTGTAAACTACAATTAGCTCATTGGAAAGATCGTACTCGATAAGCTGTTTTTCCAGATTCTTCAGCGCCCGTATGGCAACTTCACGGTTATTAGAAAACAACATAGCAGGAACCATGGCCACTTTGTCCTTGAGCGCACTGATAGGATTATTGACGTTCTGAGACAGGTACTGTGCGATACGTTCGTTCAGTCGAGACTTCAAGGTGTAATATGTACTAGGTGTAACACCCAACATATCCATCATCTGGCTTTCCGAATAATTATGCTTTCGCGCAGCCTCCAACACCGCATAAGGTTTATTGTTCTTACGTCCGGCAACTGCAGATAGTAAATCCTGATACTCGTTCTCGTTGAGTTTCTTGATGGTTTTGTTCAATGTATCCATAATGCGATGTATTTGGGATGTGTTGTTTTCTGAAGTCTTTAACGGCCTACTGTTCCCGATGGATACACCCCGAAACAAAAAACAGCGACAAAAATGCCGTTCAAGCTTGCAAAAGCCAGAAATCTTGAAAACAGCTGAAAACCGCCATTAATTCAGGTTTTGTAGAGGAACAGGGTGCACAGTAAGGTGTCATTGGGCTGTAATCTGACAAAAACCTTACAGACGTAAGATGACCGATTTTTTGTAAGAACTGTAGGGGTGCTGAATGGTATAAATTCTAAGAAAAAACATTTCCATCAATGAAAACCCTCTCCGCAAAACCGAACAATGGCACAACGGGCATCGCCTCCGTTGAAAAAACAACCGAAAGGGCACGAAACAGCTTTTTCATGTATGCGCTTCAGATCGTGCTACTGTACATTCTGGTGTTCGTGGCCTTCTCCACTTTCGCACAAGGCAATAATCCAAACATCTCTAAACCCGGCAAACTGGAATTCGCGAAGCAGACTGTGGTATTCAATGCAGGCAAGGTTTACGTTAACTGGGTATCTAAATCCAACTCGGTGGATTGTATCTATGTGATCGAGCGTTCTTCAGATGGATTGGAATTCGAGCCCGTTGGTTTGAAAGAAGGTATCGGTTCGCCGATGGAGTTGCTGTACAGCTGGGTAGATGTAAAACCCATAAGCGGAACCTCACATTACAGGATCAAACAGATTAACGACCAGGGCATACTGGTAGCTCAGGCTGAATCAGAACAGGTGAACTCTTCTGAATCCAGCCCGATTCTCATG
>JBJSZR010000389.1:0-3073 GCA_046090385.1 Bacteroidota bacterium | reverse complement strand
GACACCGAAATCATTCCCCTGTTTGGCAATACTGATTGAATCGCGCAGGTTGAAAGGATACTGGCTGTATGCCTTATAAAATCCCTCCACAGTGATGCGCAGCGACTTTTGATTGGCATATTCAAGTCCCCCGACAAAATGGTCGCAACGGATATACCTTGCCTGGTCCCTGTTGACCAGATTTCCTGTTGAATCCTTGTAACCAAGAAGGGTGTAAGTAGGAAGCTGATTATACCTTCCAATGCTCGCGTTCAAACGGAAACGTTCGGCCATTTTCCATGAGACACCCAACCGAGGTGAAATCTGATTCCAAAACTCCGATAGTGCCGGACTGTAAGTGCTACCATCGGTCCTTAGTCCGAAGGAAGCAGTGACTCTATCGCCAAGGAAACTGCCTGAAGCCTGACCAAATAAAGAAAATTTTAAAAGTTCGAGAGCTGATTCATAATTGACGGTTCCGACATAAGGAACTCGGTTGAAGGTACGGGTAGAATATTCTCCCTGTTCCAGGCCTGCTCCGGCAGTGAATTTGAATCTGCCGACACGACTGGTATTTTCAAAGCGAAGTTTATTCTCAGTTTCACGGCTGGTATAATCCAGCAGAAGATTGGCACTGCTGCTTTCATCGTTATTTTGATACTTGACTGCACCATTCTGCAGGACATTCCTGCTTAACACCAAGGTGGAATAGCTGTTTTGACGGTAATGTTTGTAGGAGGCACCGACCGTGTAATTCCATTGGTTGTTTTCAGGGAGATACCCTAAGACATATTTCTGGAAATCGGTTTCATTGTCTTTCTTATTGAGTGTAACGACATCTATTGCACCGAGTCCTATGAAGGATATCTCATTTCGATCATCAATTTTATAACGGGTCTTGAAAAGAAAATCATCATACCGCGGAAGAAAAGGTAATCCCAAGGCCTGAAAAAGGAACTGAAGGTAGCTCCTTCGCCAGGAAGCGATGTAAGTGGCGTTTTTACCGATAGGCCCATCAACTGTCGCTGCCAGGTCGGTCGCCCCGAGTGTAAGTGTATAGCCCGTACGGTCGGTCCTCCCCTCTTTAAGTTTGAACTCCAATAAAGAGCTGAGCATGTTACCGCGTTGCGCAGGAAACGAACTGGAATAAAAATCAACATCTCTGATGAAATCCACGTTTATCATGCCGACAGGGCCACCCGTGGCACCTTGAGTGGCGAAGTGATTGATGTTCGGCACTTCTATACCGTCGAGATAAAAACGGTTCTCATTGGTTGATCCTCCACGTATGATCAGGTCATTCCTGAAACTTGCAGTGGCAGCCACACCAGGTAGCGATTGTAATGCTTTAGAAACGTCGCGATTGCTGCCTGGACTGCGCTTCACTTCGACTTCGCCTATACTGTAAGCGGATACCGGAGCTTCTTCGGCTTTGATAAATGCATCTGGGCGTATCTCCACCTCCTGCAGGTCTTTACTTTGCTCTTCCAGCTCGATATCCAGCGAACGAACCCTGGTACCGGAGATCTGTACTTCAAAAACAGTGATAGGCTCATAGCCAAGCACCTTAACTTCCACATTGTAAAGTCCCGGAACAATTCCATCGATGGAATAACGACCTGCCGTATCTGTTACAGCACCTTGACCGGTAGCAGGAATGCCTACAGGTGCGAACGGAACGGGTTGCCTTGAAATCTTGTCTAAAACCATTCCTTTTAAAGTTCCTGTTTGAGCCAAAGTGCTGAAATAACAGGAAACCAGAAAAAAAGTCAGTATGAGGGTACGCATACAGTGAGTTGTAAGCCACGAGAACAAACAGACGACACCTTTGTTGCGGCAAGGAACAAATATATCAAGCCAAAGATTCCAGTTTCTTGTGCAGACTTTTCGAAACAGGAGCAAGTGGCAGACGTACGAATTCCTGGCAGACTCCCTGTATGGAAAGCATCGCTTTGATCCCCGCAGGATTGCCTTCCGCAAAAAGTGCTTCTGTAACCTCAAAAAGTCTGTAGTGCGTTTTTCTCGCCTTATCGAATTCACCTTGCAAACAAAAACGGATCATCGATGAAGTTTCTTTCGGGAATGCATTTGCAACGACTGAAACAACACCATCTCCGCCGCATGCAATGGCAGGAAGAGCCAATAGGTCGTCTCCACTGATGATCAGGAAATCCTTTGGCCTCGAGTGATGGAGTCTCATGATTTTTTCAAGACTGCCTGAGGCTTCTTTCATACCTGCAATGTTAGGGGCGATTGAAGCAAGCTCCAGTACCGTTTCAACATGCATGTCGCTACCGGTTCGGGAAGGAACATTGTAGAGGAAAATCGGAACCGGGCATTCTGATGCAATCGCTTTATAATGCTGGATGATGCCTTGCTGGGATGGTCGGTTGTAATACGGAGAAACAGATAATATAGCATCGATACCGGTGAAATCATACTCTTCCATGGATCGCAATAGTTCCAAGGTATTGTTCCCTCCCATACCCATCATGACAGGCACTCTTCGTTCGGCGACTTCAACCACGAAATCCATCACCACACGTCGTTCACTGGCCGAAAGCGCAACCGATTCACCTGTAGTACCAAGAGGAACGATATAATCCACCTGCCCATTGATACAGCGGTCAATCAGTCTTTTGAAGGATTTGAAATCTATGCTACCATCCTTATGAAAAGGAGTGACCAATGCGACACCGGTACCCTTGAATTTACGCAGATTCATTTAGCGGTCATTTGAGTTTCCTGAGCAATTGCTCGATTTCTTCTATCATTGTGCGGATGCCGGTATCCCCTTTGATATTGATCATAAGATCATAACAATCAGTAGTACGGCGGTCATAACGACCGACCCGGAAACGGGCATTTGAAAGTGTGGCGATGTACTGTAAAGGGAAACAACTTTCTGCATTCAAGTTGATGAGAATGTCAAAACGTTCTTCTATGAAATTCCTGACGATGGGATCATTAGGTATCATGCCTATACTAAGATCCTTACGACAGAAAAAGTCGAGTCCGTATTGGGGATATTGAGCAGGCGGCAATTTCTTCTTGTCAACAAACCCCATGGCGAGCGTATCCTTCTTATGTTCGG
>JBJSZR010000388.1:0-9151 GCA_046090385.1 Bacteroidota bacterium | reverse complement strand
CACTTACCGGTCACGAATGGCGCGACGAATAATGGGAATGAACGAAATCGAAACTCCAAAGTACCGCCAATGGAAGGCGATGCTCGCTATAACCAGAGCAAGCCTCAGCTCTATGCGCAGAAGCCCCTCTGCTATCGTATTCAGTTTGGTTTTCCCCCTCATTTTCATTCTGGTTTTCGGATTCATACAAACAGGAAATATACGCCTGGACGTGTGCATAAGTCCCGGAAGTGACACTACGTTATCCCTTTACAAAGATTTAAGCAATTCTTCTGCTTTCCGTTTTCGTGCCGAGTCCGATTCTGTTTCTCAAGCAGAACTCTTACAAAAGGGAAGGATAGATGCTGTGATAGGTGTTCACACTTCCCCTAATAACGACTCCATTCGTATCGACATACTCACATCACAAGCGTCGAAGGATAGAGCTCAATTTGTCAGATCCGCCATTATCGGTTTGATCGATCATCGCAATGCGGAACGCTTACGTCTTATCAGCAGTCAGATGCCATCGGAAATTGCTGACGCATTGAAGAAATTACCACTACCCGCTTCTTTGAAGGTGAATGAATCGCCGGGACGGCGATATAAGACCATTGATTTCATCCTTCCTGGTCAGCTCGGATTTTCAATACTTAGCGCGGGCGTTTTCGGTACTGCATTCGTGTTTTTTTCACTACGTCAATCCTTGGTCCTTAAAAGATTTTTTGCAACCCCCGTTCGCCGACCCTCTATCATTTTGGGCGAAGCGATCGCTCGACTCGTTTTTCAATTGTCTGGTTCGTTGTTGATTATTCTGATCGGGTATTTTGCATTTGGATTCACGCTTGTAGATGGTTTTTTCACCGTGCTGAAAATGTTATTGCTGGCAGCCATCGGTCTGGTTGTTTTCATGGGGTTCGGTTTTGTTGTCTCCGGCATTGCCCGCAGCGAAAGCACCATCCCGCCGATTGCTAATCTTTTCACACTTCCACAATTCCTTTTGAGTGCGACGTTTTTCCCAGTTGATGTTTTTCCTGTATGGTTACAGAAGGTCAGCGCTGTTTTGCCTCTCACCTACCTGAACGACGCTTTGCGAAAAGTCGCATTTGAGGGTGCCGGTATGATGGATGTTTTACCCCAATTGGGGGTTCTTGCAATCTGGGGAATTGCGATTTATGCTCTTGCAGTGCGATTATTCCGTTGGGAATAAGAGGTTTTCCCCTTTCCTTCAACTGTTCGCTTCCCTATCTTTACTTCCGGAGGGAATCCGTTTCGATGTCACTGCTCAAGCTTCTGCGCTTATTCTTTTTGTTGTCCGTTACCATGCCTCTTCCTTTGTTTGCACAGATGGGCAAAGATGGTGCGCGTACTATAACAACGGCAAACACCATCGTGAATGAATATACTTTATTATCATCCAATACGGTTGTAGGCTCTACGGTCATAGCCGTCAACAACTCGGGACTGAACACATTCAATCGTTTTACCGCCACACTTTCTGCAGGCGACCTTATCATGATCATTCAGATTCAAGGCGCAACGATCACAGCGACTGATGATTCAACGTTTGGGAATATTTCCTCTTATAACAATTGCGGCAATTACGAACTGCGCCAGGTCGCTTCGGTTCCAAGTGCCACATCCATCAGTCTTTCCTGTGGACTTACCAATGCTTATACCGCTTCGGCCAAGACATTGGTCATTCGTGTGCCGCGGTACTCATCACTTGTACTTAATGCCGGCGGGTCAGTGACTTGCCCTCCATGGGATGGCACTCAGGGTGGTGTCGTAGCCATAGAATCTCAGAACGGAGTGGTGATTAACAGTGGGGCAGGTATTTCAGCAAGCGGTAAAGGATTTCGTGGTGGAGCGCTGCTAGAAAATCTTTCTGCTTATGGCGTGTTGAATTGGCGATTCACACAGGGAGATTACGGAGGAGAAAAAGGAGAAAGCATTGCCGGCTTTCAAGCAGATTATGATGCGCTTGGTGGCAGGTATTGCAAAGGCGCTCCTGCAAATGGCGGTGGTGGCGCAAATGCACACAATTCCGGTGGCGGCGGCGGCGGAAATGCATCTGCTTTGCCCTGGACCGGTGGTCGTGGAACGCCCGATCCGACCGCTGCGTATGTGCCGGCCTGGAACATGGAGTACACGGGTTTCGCATCTTCTGTTTCTGGAGGAGGCGGTCGAGGTGGCTATTCTTTTTCAAGCTCTAACCAGAATGAATTGACTTTACCGCCCGGCAATACGACATGGGGCGGAGATTACCGACGTATTAACGGTGGCCTCGGAGGCAGGACACTCAATTATTCCTCAGGAAGGATTTTTCTGGGTGGCGGAGGCGGATCCGGTGATCAGAACGATAACAAAGGCGGAGTCGGTGGAGCCGGTGGTGGCATTGTTTACATTACCACTCGTGGAACCGTAAGTGGTGTTGGAACTGTTTCTTCAGACGGCAATGCGGGTGCAAATTCTGCAACACCACCGTTGTTCAACACAAGTGCTGATGGTGCAGGTGGCGGTGGTGCAGGTGGTACTATATTAATCGAGTCAAGTGGTGCAATTAGTGGTATCAATATCAATGCTAATGGTGGTGTTGGAGGGAATCAGGTTGTTGCGGCCGGTAATTCAGATGCGTATGGTCCCGGTGGCGGTGGCGGAGGTGGATATGTTGCAATCACCAACGGCGCTATTGCCCGAACCGCCAATGGAGGAAATAACGGAACAAGCAATTCCGGCAGCGTTTCCAGCTTTCCTCCTAACGGTGCAACTCGCGGTGGAATCGGTCAGCCTAATGAAGTGTTGCCAACCTATTCGCTCTCAATCAACGGCGATACTATTTGTCAAGGCTCTTCTGCGCAATTGACAGCTAACGTTACAGGTTCGTTGCCGACGGGGGCGGTAATCAATTGGTACAATTCAGAATTTGCGCAGAACCCTATTGGGTCAGGAGTCACATACAACACACCCGCACTGAGCACCACCACCACTTACTATGTGGGGGTTTGCCCGGGATACTACCGTATACCTGTCACTGTTGAAGTAGGATTCATTACCGGTTCTTTCACGCCACCGACCGTATGCACAGGATCGAATGCTTTTTTTTCCGGTCAAGCAGTTTCTTCTCTTGGTCCGATAGTAAGCTGGACATGGAACTATGGTGATGGATCATCTTTCGGGTCGGGTCAAATTGTTTCGCATTCTTATGCTAATCCCGGTTCCTATTTGGTCGCTCTAACCATTGTGGACAGCTATGGTTGTCAGGCTGTTTCACCAGGAACTGTAAACGTTCAGGCTGGTCCACTGATCAACTATTCGCTTTCAAACACCAATGGCTGCTCGCCACTTACTGTCGGATTCAACAATTCGACAGTCGGCGCAAACGGTTTTGTATGGAGCTTCGGGGATGGTAGCACATCAACAGCAACCAATCCGTCGCATATTTACAATTCACCGGGAACGTATTCTGTTTATCTTGTTGCTTCGAACGGACTTTGTGCGGATACGCTTTTTACAAACAACATCGTTGCTGTAAGTTCGCGACCCACCGCATCTTTTTCTGCTATTGCCACGCTTTGTCAGGGCGACACATCCGTTTTCGTAAATCTTTCTTCCGGAAACGGTAGCACTATTTCTTCCTATGCATGGGATTTCGGGGACGGGTCACCTACTTCGAATCTCGTATCACCGCGACATTTTTATACTACCCCCGGTATTTATCAAGTACGGCTTACCACATCAACAGGAAGCTGTACGGATGATACACTGATAGCCATTACAGTCATACCATCGCCCGTTGCCGCATTTAATTCCAGCTCACTCACCGGTTGCACACCATCAACCATCAATTTCAATAACACTACAACAGGCGGAGCTGCATACGTTTGGACTTTTGGTGACGGTGGAACCTCAACCAGCGCATCACCTTCTCACGTTTACACAACTGCCGGTACGTATACAGTCACACTCATTGCGAACCAGGGAGCTTGTCGAGATACCGCCAGATCAATTAATCTCATTCGTATTTTCCCCAGCCCAAGGAGCTCTTTTTCGGTAGCCGATTCTGTTTGTCAGGGTGTTATTTTACCATTCAGTAACACATCGACAGGAAACGGTTCCCCCATCACTTCGTATTCATGGAATTTCGGTGATGGCACACCGCTCAGCAACCAGATTTCTCCTGTTCATCTCTTCACACAGCCTGGACTCTACCAGGTACAACTAACGGTCACTACGGCCAATTGTACTGACGATACTGTTTTCGCGGTATATGTTGGGCCCACTCCCGTTGTTAGCTTCACCCCCAGCAATGTCCAAAGCTGCGGCCCCCTTACCGTTTCTTTTTCCAACTCCACAACGGGACTCCCTACTTCATATACTTGGAATTTCGGTGATGGAAGTCCAGCCAGTTCGGCAGTCAACCCAACTCATTTTTATGGAACTAATGGCACTTACAGTGTTACACTTATTGCGGTTAAAGATTTCTGTCGTGACACCGGATCTGCTACAGTCACGATCAGTCCACAACCGATCAGTTCTTTTTCTACAGCCAATGTTTGTCTGGGCGATTCGGTCAGGTTCAACAATCTTTCTTCCATTTCTGGGGGCATCATAGGTTCGTATGTATGGGATTTCGGCGACGGATCCCCCCTTTCCAATACGGGTTCTCCTGCGCATTTTTATACCGCCCCCGGGACTTATCAGGTTCGTTTGACCGCTATTGCCGGCCCCTGTACTGATGATACGCTCCTCGCGGTTACGGTTTCCCCGGCTCCTATTGCAGGCTTTTCCAGCGGTCCTTCAAGCATATGTACCGGCTCAGCGATTACGTTTACCAACACCACGACGGGTTCACCATTTTTCAGTTGGAATTTCGGCGATGGAAGTCCGCTTTCTTCTGTTTTGAACCCTACACATGTTTACACTTCACCTGGCAATTTTACTGTTACGTTGATTGCTTCACAGGGCTCCTGTGCCGATACGTTGATCAGAACGAACGTTGTAACAGTCACCGCCGGACCATTCAGCAGTTTTTCTGCCCCAGCTGTCTGTTCAGGAGACTCTGTTCTTTTTACGAATCTTTCGACAGGCTCCGGCTTTTCCAGTAGTTGGGATTTCGGCGACGGTTCTTCTTCTACTTCTAATTCGCCAGCCCATCTTTACTCTTCACCCGGATCTTATCAGGTTCGATTGATTGTCGCTTCCGGAATATGTACAGATGATACGGTTATTACCGTAGTCGTAGGTCCTGCGCCCCAGGCTCAATTTACATCTAATGTAACAACGGGTTGTGAGCCATTGGTCGTTTCATTTTCCAACACTTCTGCCGGAAATCCTAGTTACACGTGGAACTTCGACGACGGTAACTTATCGTCTGCTGTTAGTCCAACGCATAATTTTTATGTTCCCGGCCCCTATTACGTAACGCTCATCGCCACACAGGGCAGTTGCAGTGATACTTTTCAAACTTACATCGAGGTTTATCCAAGTCCGGTAGCGTCATTTTCAACTGTTTCTTCAGCATGTGCCGGGGACACAGTTCAATTCACAATGAACGGGACGGTCGGGTTGCCGGCCTGGAACTTCGGAGATGCCACTCCCCTATCATTTATTCAGTCACCTGCACATGTTTATTCGAGTAGTGGAAGTTATCAAGTATCGCTTGTGGTGACAAACACTTACGGATGTGCTGATACGGCGCAGGCCTCAATTCAGGTTTCTGCGCTTCCTGTCGTGAATTTTTCAGCTTCTAATTTATCCGGCTGCGACACTCTTACAGTTGCGTTTAACCCTGCAGTGAGCGGAGCTACATCCTACTCTTGGTTATTCGGTGACGGCGGTACGTCTTCGCTATCCGCGCCTTCGCACACATACACATTGCCAGGAGTTTATACGGTAACATTAACTGCGATCAGTTCTGCCGGTTGTTCTACCACAAGGTCCCGGAGCAGTTATATCATCGTCCGACCTTCACCTATTCCTCAGTTTTCTACGACTGATCGTACCATATGCAGGGATGCTTGTATAGCATTTTCGGGCATCTCAACGGGAACGCCAACTTCATGGCTTTGGAATTTACAAGGAGGGTTGCCTTCGTCTTCTTTCGGTCAGAATGTTTCATCCGTGTGTTATCCTCAGGTCGGTTCATATGATGTTTCTCTAACGGTGTCAGATGGATATTGTACCCGAACCCGTTTTGCTTCCGATTATTTGAATGTTGTCGATTGTTCGACACTGCCGACAGCGGCTTTCATATCATCTGATACCTTCATTTGTGATAATGCGTGCATAGATTTTGTTTCACTTTCTTTGAATGCAACGTTATGGAACTGGAGATTTCCCGGAGGAACGCCCGGTATTTCTTCGTTGGAGAATCCAACAAATATTTGTTATGGAACACCTGGTACGTATCCTGTCACACTAATCGCTACGAACCCTTTAGGTGCAGACTCTGTCGTTATAAGCAACCTTATTCAAGTAAACAGCACTCCTGCTATTCCTTCATTCTCGCAAGTGGGAGATACATTGATTGCCACTGCCGGATATGCTGCGTATCAGTGGTTTTACAATAACATACCGATTTCAGGAGCTACCGGTCAGCGGTACACAGCGCTGCTGTCAGGCAGCTATGCTGTAGAGGTTTTCAATGCAGCAGGATGCAGTGTGGTTTCGCCGTTGCAACAGATTTCATTGGTTGGATTTGATGAGGCGGTATACATTTTTCAGGTCGCCTTATATCCTAATCCGACAAGTGGCAATTCATTTTTGGTTTTTCAATCAACTCGAAAATCGACCGGAACGTTAAAAGTGATGAATGCGATTGGACAAATTGTTTTTTCTGAAACACTTTTGGTTAATCCGGGTTTTAACCAGTTTTCATTACCTATGGAGCAATTGGCAGCTGGGGCATATTGGATTGAGATCGACCTTTTGGGTCGTATTACTAGGAAGTTGATCAAGTATTGACCGATAATTAGTGATCATTCGCAAGATTTTGCCTGAAAATGCCCACCGCAATGGCGTTTTGAGCATTAGTTTGCATCAAATCCTAATGTATGGTTCAATTGTATCCCGCCACATCTTCTGTTTTTGATCCAATTCCTTCTAGGGCTGCTTCTCCCCCAATGCATTTACTTGTATTGGATGATCGTTCTGCGAAGACATCTTGCTTAAGCGGTGTATTGTCTCATAGTAGCAGAAGGATCTATCAACTGGATACACTTGGTGATGCGCTCGATGCACTGACAACAATTCCGGCGTGTGTATTATTGGTGACCCAGGGTTTTTTCAAACAATTGTCCGAAGAGTGGTTGGCTGAGGTAAAGCATATTGCTCCTGATGTTTCAGTGTTATTATGCAATCAGTCATCTTGTACACTTGATGAGTTGGCGCATTACTATGACTGGGGAATCATTGATGTTATTCCGGCAGACACTGAAGCCAGGATTGTTCAAACAAAGATTGCAGTACACGAAACGTTATATAAGCAACGTCATGAGTTGCGGCGTATGAACGACCGTTTGCAGAGTGCGAATAAACAGTTGGAAGAGTATGTGTATATCGTTTCACATGATTTGAAGGCACCGCTTCGCGGACTATCCAGCTTATCTCAATTCATAGAAGAGGAGCTTGGGGAACAAATCACTACTGAGGTTTATGAGTTGTTGAACATGATGAAGTCACGTACTGATCGAATGCAGCAAATGATTGATGGCATACTTCATTATAGTAGGATGTCCAATAACCGCTGTGACAAGGAAACCGTCGATCTTAACTTATTGATAAACAACATAATAGACCTAATTTGCCCACCTTCCAATGTTCGGATTGAATATCCCGATCAACTGCCAGTGGTGGAAATTGAGAAGATTAAAATACATGAAGTGCTTCAGAATCTGATACTTAACGCAATAAAGCACAATGATAAGTCAGACATTTTCATTCAGATTCAGTTTAATGAAAACGGAAATTGGTATGAGTTTTCTGTAAAGGATAATGGAAAGGGCATCAAGCCGGAGCACCAGGAAAAGGTTTTTGGTTTGTTTCAAACCCTGTTGCCCAAGGATAAATCGGAGGGAACCGGATTAGGCCTCACAATTGTAAAGAAAATCGTTGAGCAACAGGAAGGCAGGGTATCAGTTGAATCAGAACTTGGGAAAGGATCCTCTTTCAAATTCACCTGGAGGAAATAAACCACCCTACTCTGCCTTAATTCTGTTTCTTGAAGAGATAGATTACGCTAGAGTACTTTTCAGGATCCCCTTTTGTGGCTTTATTCGATTTCCACCCACTGATAAAGCCACTTAAAAGATTTTTATCTTCCGATTGATAGCCGGTACTAAGCAGAGAAACATAATATGCGTCATATTTCATGGGCTTAGATCCGATGTGTTCAAAGCCATAGCGCAGCATCAACCTTTTTATTGATTCAGGAGAAAAATGGTAAAGGTGCCTGGGGACATCCCATGCGGCCCAGTGTTCTTTGAACTCTTTAGAATCTGCCGAGGTGTTATTGGGAACTGCAATAATAAGCAGTCCTTCTGCACCCAAAAGTCGAGCTAATTGCTTCAACCTTGTATCTAAGTCGTGTACATGCTCTAAAACGTGCCACATTGTAATGACATCAAATGTTCCCAGTGCCGCATCGAGCCAATTTTCGTCATGAATAGCCAATCCATGATTTTTCCTGCCCATTTCCGCTGCATCCTGGTTCGGTTCAACTCCCACCACGTTCCACCCTTTCGCACCAGCACCAGCCAGAAACTCGCCAGTTCCGCAACCGATATCAAGCAGTCTAATTGTTTCTTCTTTTTTTAAAAACCCCTTTATCAGAGCAATTTTCTCCTCTATTGCTCTATTCCTAACCACTTTGTAAAGCTTATTGAATAAACCTTTGGAGGAATTTGTATGGCTGATATACGCGGAGCTTTGATAGTATTTTCCGATTTCACTTTTTCCCGGACGAGGGTTTGTAAAGAGAAAACCGCAAGTTGAACAGGATTGTATTTGAAATAGTTCTTTGCTTACTGTGTAATCACGACACTCCAAGTGTTTTTTGAAGTCATTACCTGAGCAAACTGGACAGTGTAGAAGATTTTCCATGGAGAAATGTTCCACGTGGAACACAGACGAGTTTTAGGCAATAATAGTGGAAAATGTTCCACGTGGAACA
>JBJSZR010000387.1:0-2177 GCA_046090385.1 Bacteroidota bacterium | reverse complement strand
CCGCCTGCATCCGTTACGGTAACCGAATAATTGCCCACCGGAAGATTGGTCGCAGTCTGGTTGGTATCGATGACAGTCGCTCCGCTGAACCAACGGTATGAAAAGGGGGCTGACCCACCGGTGACGTTGGCAGTAGCAGTTCCATTGGTGAAATTGAAACAGGTAGCGTTCGTGACCGTGGTGGCAATCGCGATATTTGCAAGAGTGACCGGCACCGCAACAGTATCCGCAGGACAAGAGGCGAACAATGCATCTTGCACAATGACGCGGAAGTTACCTGCTCCGGTAGCGAAATAGGTATTGGTATTGCTGATCACCGTGGAGCCGTTATACCAGGTATAAGTATAACTGCCTGCTCCACCGGTTGCACCGGCAGTCAAGGTCGTTCCGGGTGAACTAGGACAAAAAGTTGCAGGGCTGGGAGAAACAGTGGCTTCAAGGCCTGGGAAGAAGTAAATACGTACGGTATCAGTCAAACGAACATTGTATCCGCACAAATCGGCTGTTGGATAACCGGACACAAGATAATCGACATACGGTGGAGCGTTCGGGCCTGGCGATACCAGAGGATTGGAACATCCGGTGGTACAACTCAAATAAGAATTGTACTGTCCGATTGCACCTGGAAAGATAGAATTGATCTGTACAGAATCATCGCGGAATCCTAACAGCTGAACAGTTTTGGAACATCCGAAGCGGACCGTATCGTCACCGGGGAAGCGTGGCTTAGGAATAGCCGTTACCTGATAAGTATTGGTATTGTTTCCCGGCTTACAGAATGTCAAAACTCCATTACCGGTGATACAGGTGTATTGACCTACTTGCGTCTGAGGACCGCAATCAATTTGATAAAACAGCGCACCGGGAGGCACCGCACCTGAAACGATCTGAAAGCTGATAGCCGCAGTGCCTGTATCGGCAGTCACCTCGATACGAAGACAACGGTCAGGCGACTGAGTACCACAGCAATTACCTTCCCGAATCAGAGGAGGAGAAATCCACGTACCGGCAGGTTGACCGGTAAAATCGAGTGTGAAGGTGGGCACATTGCCGGTGCAGTTCACTTGAGCAACCGATCGGATCGGAGTACTCGTTGCTACGGCAATTGCGATCATCATCCAAACGGATAATAATCGTCCTGCCACAGAAACTGGTTTGGTTGTATTGTTGATCATGTCAATGGAAGATTGCGTACTTGATTGGTTACTCGTTATATAGGAATTTCGAGGACTAAAGTCGAGCTTTATAGGACTCGAAATTCTCATTGAAGGAGTCTTTTTAACCGATTGATTGAACAATAATTTGAACATGTTTTTTCACATTAAAAACAGAATTAGGGAGCGTCATTTATTCCGTTTCAAAGGTGATTTTAGGAACACGTTTTTCAGGCCTTTAGATTTTTTGGCCCTTCGTTCATACTTAAAACTGTAAAAAAGGTTCCAAACTGTTGAAAACTTGCGATTTTCACACATTGACAACAGTTTCTTAAAATTGGAAATACCAAAAGGGAACTTGAAAATTCTACGCGTACTTACCTACCCAATAGTCGAGCACCACTAAACGCCAGACCAATCCGGCATACCGATTCTCTCCCTTCTCAAAATCTGATTTAAGTAAACGTGCCTTGGGCCGATCGATAAAATCCAACTTACTGAAGTCAGTATCGAGCAGATGTTTCAACGGGCCACGCAACCATTTCACTTCACCGGGGGTCACGAATCCCTTCTTATCACCTCTATTACGTATCGCATCGGGTAAGATATCCTTCATTCCATCCCTCAAGATGCATTTGGTGCGACCTGAGGAGATTTTACGATCATCAGACAGCCTGAATGCAAACTCCACCAACCGGTGATCCAGAAAAGGTACCCTCGACTCAATGGAAAAGGCCATGCTGTTGCGGTCCTCGAACTGCAACAAAGTGGGAAGTGAGGTGGTGGTCAGAAGATGATAAAGAAATACATTCAGTCTGCTGCCGTCATGCGATGCCAACCGAAAGTTGATGGTGTCATCAGAGCCCATGAATGGCAAATACTTTCTGTACTCCATTTCATATAGATCCTGTTCATCCCTGGTGGCAGTCAATGCACTCTTCAGCAGCACATCCAAACGCTTCCGGCCCGACATAGCCTGCATTTTGGCGTGAGCACGGAGTTCGGAAAGCGCTGACGACCATT
>JBJSZR010000386.1:0-1973 GCA_046090385.1 Bacteroidota bacterium | reverse complement strand
ATAAGATCTGCAGTATCCGATAAGGGGAGGATATTAACCACCTGAACATCGGCTCCCTGGACTTTTTCTTTACCCTGCATCACAGGAAAGTAAGATGCGGTGTCACGAAGATTCTTGAAGATCTGGTCGAATCCTTGTCGCGGTAAAATGGCGATACCTTTCGTATTCACCTTGAAACGGTCCGGCTGACGGAATAGAACCGTGGCATTCACAGGCATCATTCTTACAAAAGGTATGTCCGCTCTGATCAAAACATCGGCTTTGTAATCTTTTACCGAAAGGAACCTGTTATTTATACCGCGTAAAAGTTGACGTGCATCCTGCGACTGCGCATGGATAGAGAAAGAGAGGGCTACAACGATGAGCGAGAGTCTCATGAAAGGATATCTTTTCTGTTGAACCTGTAAAGAGCAATCGACAGGAACGCAGCGATGTGGGTCAGGAGTAGTATGACTGATGATCTGATCTCATTCACAGGTAAAGGATCCTCAAAAAAAGATCTCCAAACGCTCATATGAGTAGTGAAAAGAAATGGCTTCATCTTGTCGAATATTGGAACTTCAAGCGTGCCGATGATGGTGAAGAGGATCACGATTGCCATTGTGGTAATGATAGGTCCGATCGAGTTATCGGAGAAACATGACAACATGAGGGAAAGCGCTCCAATAAGCAAGAGCGCCAGAAATGCCATACCCAATGCAGCAAAGAACCGCCACAGCACATCTGCACCGGGAAGTATGATCAATTCCTCCGTCTTGAGTACGATCAAGTCACCGGGACCGAACATCAGCAAACCGATTCCCAAGGAAAGAATGCCCAGCCATACCAAAAGCAAGAAGGTATAGACTGCACCTGCGAGGAATTTGGAAAGTATTACAGATGTCCTGCTGACAGGTCGTGTAAGCAGAAAGCGCAATGTTCCCATAGCGGCTTCTCCGGATATCGCATCTCCGGTTACCAAAGCCACAAGAAGAGGGACTTGAATGATCAGCATCTGTAGAATGATGAAGCAGATCAGATTGCCGTTGAGAATCTCCCCTTCGAAAAAGAAGGACTGCTCTGCTGCCTGGGTGATGAAACGTATATACTCTTTTCCGTCGGCATACATGGCGAACTGGATAAGAAGCGATACCAATGCAATTGCTCCGAAGCTGATATAGCTTCTTGGACGCGCAGCGATACGCTGTAATTCAAGGATGGTAAGTCGAAGCAGCATATGTTCAACCCGTGAGTTTCATAAAGTAATCCTCCAACTTGCGCAAAGCTGAAATTCCATTTACATCCACTCCATGAGCGCATAACCAATTGTTCAAGTCTGAAACCTCTACCCTGTTGAGCCGAAGGGTGATATGATCCGCGTTGTATTTTTCGACTTTTCCACTCCACTCTGATGATTTCAATACTTGGGTTGCAAGGGAAATATCCGGGAAGTCAAAACGAACTACCAGGTCATCGGCATGCAAGAGATCACTGACACTGCCTTCAGCCACAGCTTTTCCTTTCGAAATGATCACCATACGGGTTGCAATGAGCTCTACTTCGTGCAGTATGTGGGATGACATGAAAACGGTTTTCCCCTTGTCCCGTAGGAATAAAATCAGGTTACGAAGATCTACGATACCCTGAGGATCCAAACCGGTGGTAGGTTCATCGAGAATGATCAATTCAGGATCGTGAATCAAAGCCTGAGCAAGTCCCAATCTTTGTTTCATTCCATGAGAATACGTCTTTACCTTATCACCTTCCCTACCCTTCAACCCAACCAGCTCGATCACCTCTTCAATGCGGGAATGATTAATCGATCTCCCGCTTATCTTCCCGAGCATTTCGAGGTTTTTAGAGGCGCTTAAGTAACGGTAGAAATCGGGCTTTTCAACGATTGCGCCGATCCTAGCCAGACAATATGACTTCTCGCTAAATAGATTTTTACCGAAAAGGGTTATAGTCCCTGAACTCGGTGTAATGAGACCAAG
>JBJSZR010000385.1:0-5609 GCA_046090385.1 Bacteroidota bacterium | reverse complement strand
AGTAAATTGTCTCGGTTTTAATAAACACCACACCATGGCTCTTATCGCTGAATTCAGATCGTTCATACAACGAGGTAATGTAATCGACCTTGCCGTCGGTGTCGTAATCGGCGCCGCATTCGGAAAAATCGTCAACTCACTGGTTACCGATGTTCTGATGCCTCCTATCGGCTTCCTGATCGGTGGCGTGAATTTCACCGATTTCAAAATCCATTTGAGTGAATACACTGCAGGTAAAGCCGATATCACGTTGAATATCGGAAACTTCATTCAATCCATTACGGAGTTCATGATCGTTGCGTTCTGTGTCTTCCTGGTTGTCCGCGGGTTCAACCGGCTGAAATCCAAAGAAGCCCCCGCAACACCTGCAGGACCTTCCAACGAGGAAAAACTACTCATGGAAATCCGTGACCTTTTGAAAAAGTGACAGTCCAAAAAAATCTAAAATCGAATCACGGAATGAAATATACGCTACCCTTACTTTTTACCATCATCACTTGTAGCACTGTAGCACAGCCAGGAAACGTTGGCGCCATCGCCGCCTTTACAGGTGATACACTGTCGAATAAAAATACCGATACCCGTGGCCCATGGATAACCGGAGGATTCATCAATGTGAACGTATCACAAGTGAGCCTTTCAAACTGGGCACCAGGGGGTGAAGGATCATTCGCATTATCGACCAACAACTCACTGTATGCCAACTACGATAAAGGACGCACACGATGGGACAATCTGTTGATCACCTCCTATGCAATACAAAAGACGAGTTCAGAGAGCTTTCGTAAAACGGATGACCAGATCGACTTCACAACTAAATTCGGGTATCGTTTCTCATCCACCAGCAAATGGTATTACAGCCTTCTTGCCAATTTCAAAAGTCAATTCGCTAACGGATACAACTATCCTGACGATACAACCATTGTATCCCATTTTCTGGCTCCTGCATTCGTAGTCGGTTCGTTCGGTTTCACCTACAGGCCGGCAGATTATTTTGAAGTGTTCATTTCTCCGGTTTCATCACGACATATCATCGTAAACGACGAGCGACTTTCGAACGAAGGACGATTCGGCGTAAAACCAGGATCAAGAAGCCGATCAGAATTCGGCGCTTATCTGAATGCCCGTTTCCGCAAAGAGATCATGACCAATGTGACACTTGCCACACGACTGGAACTTTTTGATAATTATACGGACGAGGTTAAAGCCAATAGAACCAATGTGGATATCAACTGGGAAACCGGAATCCTGATGAAAGTAAACAAACTGCTGACAGCCAGTTTGATCTTTCAGGTTGTATGTGATGACAATGTCCTCAAGAAAACACAGTACCGTCAGGTGTTGGGCGTGGGTCTGGGTTATAAATTCAGTAACAGGAACTGAGACTCTTAATCAAGATTACGGATGAATAAATGGTTGATATTGCTAATCGGAGGGGGCCTGGGAACCGTTCTAAGATTCGCTGTTTCCGTCTGGGCAAACCGCCAAATGGAACATTCATTCCCTTATGGCACTCTGATCGTCAACCTTTCCGGTTGTCTTTTGATCGGCATGCTGGCAGGCTGGGAGTCGGCAAACGAACTACATGAAAACACAAAGCTCCTGCTGTTTGTAGGACTTATGGGAGGGTTCACCACCTTTTCATCCTTTTCCCTTGAAACACTTCAGCTTCTGCGTTCAGGTGCCATCGGTTCGGCTGTGATTTACGTATTGGTTAGCACATTGGGCGGATTGTTGTTGGCAGCTGGAGGCTTCAAACTGACATCCTAACCCTTTTCAATTTCAACATTCATACGGAATAAACTTTTGTATCACCACCCTATGATTAAAGGGTTAAAGGTATCTTTGAGTCAAAGTAAAACAGGGTGCCCGTACGAAGTATATATCTAATAATCCTCACACAATTCTTCTCAGTACTTCTTTTTGGGAAGGCGAGGGCTCAGGACTACCAACTGGTATCCACCTTGACCGATAATGACGGACCGGTAACCGTTCTGTTGCATCATCCCGGACTCAATTTGGTGATCAATGGCGATGAAACAGGCAAGATCTATTTCCGTGATGCCATAACAGGACAATTGAAACGCAAGATCCAATCAAATGCATCCTCCATTGATGTTCTGTCGCTCAACTCCAACGGGCGATTGATGATCATAGCTTCAGGAGATGGCGAATTGAAAGTATTCGACTTCCATAAGGATGCCATCATTCAAAGCATATATTCACCTGACTACTCAGGAATCAATTTCGCTTTGTTTTCGATAGCAGACGGTTTTATCTATTTCAATAGCGGTGGCAGGATGTTCAAGACCCGCTCCGACCTGACTCAAAAGGTGTCACTCGTTTTCCAGGAGGAACTGCCGATTAGCGATGCGGTGATTTCACGAGACAGGGGCTCTGTCATCTATTCCACAGGAAATTCACTGAAGGTGATGAACACAAGAACTGATCAGCTACACCAGGAATTCACCATCGGCAACTCCCCCATCCATGCTATCAAGTGGCTGAACGACTCGGTGCTGGTATCCTGGGCCGAAGACGGGACACTTTCCTGCTGGCCCTTTAGTCTTGGACAACTGGATACCACTCCCTCCATGTGGATGAAAGCAGGTCAACCAGGACCGTTTTCATTCAATAAGAACGGAACCCGAATGCTATCTGGTAATGTGGGCAATTGGGCAAGGATTTGGAATCCTGAGAAAAAAGAAGTGCTTCAGGAGTTATTCGGACATAAATCAACTGTTACCTCCGCAGTGTTCGGAGCAGGTGATGCACTGATTTTCACCGGCAGCAAAGATGGAACCATTCGGCTTTGGAAATCATCATCGATACCTGAACCAGAACCGCCTGTCATCATCACGTTTGAGGACCTGCCCTCCGACCTGGCTGACACCCTTAGCACCGTCGTAATACAAAACGATTCTTCCAAAAATGACAACGGTTATTTCATTGGAGCCGTAGAACTTCAACCGGAACCAATCACAGCTACCGACAGCGTCCCGTTGGTCAGGATGGCGGAGGACAATAAACCCACAATGATCGGAGGTCGCGAAGTACGTCAAGCAGGCACCATTGAGATAAACACTGCAGAAGTGACTATTTACGTTTTCGACAACTCCTATATCGACGGTGATACCATGTCGTTGTACTTCAACGATGAGTGGATTCTGGACCATTACGGTGTAACTAAATCCAAAAAACCGATACAGCTCTCATTCAAGGAGAACACGAACAACTATCTGGTACTGTTTGCCAATAACCTCGGAAAAACGCCCCCGAATACGGCAGCGATACAGTTTTTTGACGGTAAGACTGACAGGCTTTTCAAATTATCTTCCGACTTGAATACTTGTAGTGCACTTAACTTCGTTTATAAAAAGGAATGAAATTGAATAATCAGAACCAAACAGAAAAAACAAAAACTATAATCAACATATCATGAAAAAAACACTTACTCTTCTGTTCCTTCTCAGCTCCTATTTCGCCTTTGCAGGCTGGATGCCCATGAACGGCCTGAATGGCCGTGTTCGCTCTATGGTCATGTATAACGGCAACCTGATCGCTGCAGGCGACTTCACGAGCCCGAACCATGTCGCCAAATACAATGGATCTACATGGCAAGTCATGGGCGATGGAATCGGCAATGCCGCAACAGACAAGATCTATTGCCTGGCTGTCTATAACAACATCCTTTTCGCCGGGGGGTCATTCTCACAAAGTGGAAGCAGTGTAGCTTGCAGCAATATAGCCTTCTACAACGCTTCAACCGACCGATGGTCGCCGATAGGAGCCGGTTTAGCAGGTGAGGTGAGATGTCTATACAACGACGGTACTTATCTGTTGGCAGGGGGGACATTTTCCGGAAGAGTAGCCGCGCTTGATCCTTTCAATGCCGGAAGCAATCCTACCAATTTCACTATCAAAGGTCCCACTACCTTGACTGGCGAGGTGAACGATATCAAGAAGTATAACAATGAATATTATCTGACAGGAAGGATATTTTCTTCGGGAACACCTTACATGTTGGGCAAACTCACCATCGCCGGAAGCCCTGCCTTCAGTCCTTTGACTTTCATAGCCAGTCCATCCTATGGAACATCACTTGAAATATACAACAACCTTCTTTACATCGGAGGTTTTTTCAATTACAGCAGCAACTTTGGAATCGTTTCCTACAATGGATCAAGCGCAAGCATTTTCCCCTATACCTTAGGTTCATCCAATGATACCATTACAGATCTGTATGCTTTCGGCGGTGCTCTTTATGCTACCGGCACTTTCGACCGTTCCACATCCGCCAACCTGACTTTGAATAAATTCTTCAAATTCGTCACTGGCAAGCCGATTTCCTCCGTTGATGGAGGATTCACGGGAGGAAACACGTTCTGTATCATCAATACCGGAAACTATTTCGTTTGCGGAGGCGATTTCACAGCAGCTTCCGGCGGACCAGCATCCAATATCGCCCGCTCAACCGGTATGACCATCGGCATCGATGAACCTGAGAATCTGGTGATTGATCATCTTGTATTTCCCAATCCAGTTGTTCAATCCGCCATCATCCGTTTCACAAGCAAAGATTATCTCAAAAACGCTTCTTTACTCATCCTTGACCAGCAAGGTCGCTCGATCTCTAGCATCCCTACAGACAGAACCGGAAACGATCTGATTTTCGAATTCACGATCGATCGTACGGGCTTACCAGCAGGCATTTACTATTACTTCCTTACATCCGAAAATTCACGTGCAACCGGAGGGAAGTTCATCGTTCAGTGAGACATCCTGTCAGATCTTAAAAGCCATCCGATCTCGGATGGCTTTTTCTTTTCCATGAAATTCAGTTCTATTTTTAACGCGGTTCCGTATCTTGTGGTAAGTGAAGTATGCAATCGTTGACATAGAAACGACCGGAGGCAATGCCTTTACAGACCGTATAACGGAAGTCGCGATTTATATCCATGACGGAAAAAAAGTGGTGGATGAATTCAGCTCATTGATAAACCCGGAGCGACCGATTCCGCCATACGTTGCCCGACTGACAGGTATCAGTGACGAGATGGTTGCAACCGCTCCCCGCTTTTACGAAATCGCAAAAGAAATCGTGAATTTAACGGAGGATTGTGTCTTCGTAGCGCATAACGTTCAATTCGACTACCATTTCCTGCGCCATGAATTCCGTTCACTGGGATATACCTACAACAGAGATCAGGTATGCACGGTACGTTTAAGCAGAAAGCTGTTACCCGGACACCCGTCTTACAGTCTTGGTCGCCTGTGCGAACGTCTTGGCATCACCCTTGAGAATCGACACAGGGCCGGTGGAGATGCATTGGCTACTGTACGTCTGTTCGAACTGCTTCTTGAAACCGATAAAGAAGACTGGATTTCGAGATCCATGAAGAACGACCATCTCAACGTGCGGTTTCCTCCTGATTTCGATCGGAAGATAGTGGATCGTTTACCGGAAGATGCAGGCGTCTATTATTTCCACAATGAAGACGGAAAGGTCATTTATGTCGGGAAGAGCACGAATATCCGAAAGCGTGTTTTAAGCCACTTCGCAAACAAGCAGAGCAGAAAAGCAATAGAACTCAGGAACTCAATTCGCG
>JBJSZR010000384.1:0-538 GCA_046090385.1 Bacteroidota bacterium | reverse complement strand
CGGCAATCAAATGAGCGGTATCATCCTTTAGTGGCATGACGCGAAGTTACACTTTTACCATCAATCAGGTAAGTGGTATTCCTTACCTTCACCAACATATGAGTGGATTTATTGCATACGTAAATGATCATCCGGTGCGCTTTATTTCATTGGAAGATGCTGCAAGTCATCATCTTGAAAAAGGCGGACTCATTGCCGGCGAAGAGGATCTGTCTTTCCAGAATCTTCTTGAACAAATGTCTGGACCGATTGCTCCAGCTGCCGTTTGCTACTTATGTTACGATGCGCATTCAACCTGGATGCGATTCGTTTCTTTGTTCACGTTAAGTGTTGCAGCCGGTGGTATCGTTCAAGACACAGGAGGAAGGATCTTGGTGATACGCCGTCGGGGTAAGTGGGATTTGCCCAAAGGCAAATTGGATTATGATGAAACTCCGGAACATGCTGCAGTCAGAGAAGTCATGGAAGAGTGTGGTTTGCAAAAAGTCGAACTGGGTCAACCTGTCGGTATCACTTTTCATACCTATGCGGAGCGAAA
>JBJSZR010000383.1:0-6808 GCA_046090385.1 Bacteroidota bacterium | reverse complement strand
TGTTGGGCCTGTTTCTTTTTACCCTGTTTGATCACCTCGGTGATTTTGGGAAGAAAAACGTAATCAGTGACAGTCAATCCGAATGCTACAAGCGATGTTATCCGGACAGCGATTGCATAATATCCTGCTCTCGTATGATCCAACAACCACCCGGTCAGCAATATGTCAGTCTGCGTGAGCAGGATCTGGATAAGAGATCCGATCAGAAAAGTGGAAGCAGTGCGCATCCAAACGAAAGCATCGTAGGATGCCTCGGCACCCCCCATTTTTTCGCGAAGCCTTTTACCGGTTGATCGACTGATCAGCAGTGCAATGATGACCGTGCAGGCAAACTGTCGGAAGACTGCCGCATCGACTGTGAGGTAATCATGCTTCCAGTAAAAGTAGGCGCAAGCAGCTGCCATCATGATCGGAAAAACGATAGTTATGGGAGTCATCGATGCCTTTATCCGATGAAATGCCCGCAGGATGGACGCCGAGCGGTACACATACACCAGAAAGGGTAACGCAAGTAATACCCAGAACATGCTTTCGGAAAATCCTTCTCGCCCTCTTTTACTGTGATCAATCAAGTAAAGTAGCATGACGGTTCCGCAAAGGACAGCCATGAGCATGGTCCATATTCCTGAGAACTTCATGAAACCACGAGCCTTACTGTAATCCTTTACTGCTGTTGCTTCAGGTAAAAACCTTGCAACCGCCTGGTCGAAACCGAAAAGGCTGAACACTAGAAGAATGTTCATCCAGGTGATGACGATTGTGTAATCTCCAAATCGCCTGGGACCCATCAAGCGTGCAAGCAACAATTGCAGCAGGAATATCAACACCATGCCAGACAACCGGAAAAGCATCGACTCCGCCACACTCCGGCTGAGACCGAATGTCCGTGCTCCTTTTGATAATCTGGCCATCATGAGTATCTGCGATCGGTAGTGGTCTTAGAAACGTGTGATACCACAAAAATCGAGCACCGTTTTATCTGAATTCTTCAAACCTGAAAACTCTTTATGGGCAACGAGATAAACGATCATGTCAGCATGCTTCAACGCTTCATTCATTTCTGTTATCCTGAAAGCGGAATGATGAGAAAGGTTCGGCTCAACGGCCATGACGGCGAATCCCTCGCGTTTGAGTGTTTGAAAAATCTCCAATGCAGGTGATTCGCGGAGATCGTCGATGTTCGCCTTATAGGCGAGTCCCATGCACGCGATAAGCGGCTCTCTGCCAAAACGTTTCTTCAAGTGTTTTGATTTGCTTCTGACCTGGTTCAACACCCACTCTGTTTTGTAACTGTTCACCTCCCGAGCGGCACGTATGATTCTTGCCTCTTGTGGAAATGCCGATGCAATGAACCAAGGATCGACAGCTATACAATGTCCACCGACACCAGGTCCGGGCTGTAGTATCTTGACACGCGGATGCTTACTTGCCAGATGAATCAGCTCCGTCACATTGATGCCGGCTTTTTCACAAATGATTGAAAGCTCATTGGCAAAAGCGATGTTCACATCACGGTAAGCATTCTCTACCAATTTGGTCATTTCCGCTGTACGAGAGTCAGTAGGGTGAAGGGAACCGCGCACGAATCGTGAATAGAAACGAACTGCGGCTTCGGTGGATGCATCATCGATACCACCTATCACACGGTCGTTCTGTTGCAATTCATGGATCACACTTCCCGGCAACACACGTTCCGGACAGTAAGCCATGTAGTATTTTCCATCAAGGTCTGGACGTATCTTAGAGAGCAACTTTGCCATCTTTTCGGTAGTACCTACCGGGCTGGTCGACTCGATGATGAACAGATTTCCGGCTCGAAGGTGCGGCGCGGCCATCCTGACGGCTTTTTCCACATAGGAAAGATCAGGCTGATGGGATTTCTTGAAAGGAGTCGGAACAGCAACCATGAACACATCGGAAGGGACAGGCTTCATAGTTGCCACCAAGATTCCTTTTCTTACAGCGATATGCACCAAACCTTCAAGATCCGGCTCGACGATGTGGATCTTGCCTTTATTGATCGTATCCACAACACTTCGATTCACATCGACCCCATACACTTTCATCCCTCTGCTGGCAATGAGGGCCGCAGTAGGAAGGCCGATGTAACCCATGCCAAGAATGGTTACAATTGGCTTCTCCGGTTTTTTCGAAACAGCGGATCTTTTTTTCATGAAAAACGGTTTCGTACTATTTGTAAAATGCGTCCGGATGAACGACCGTCACCATAAGGATTCACCGCCTGCGCCATTTTCTTGTATGCCGAATCGTCGGCAAGAAGTTCTTCCAACGACGAGGTGATTTTTTCAAAGGAGGTCCCGACCAGCCGTGCAGTTCCCGCATCAATACCTTCCTGGCGCTCAGTGGTATCACGCATGACCAATACAGGCTTACCGAGAGCAGGAGCCTCTTCCTGCATACCGCCGGAATCGGTCAAAACGATATGACAACGCTCCATCAACCAGATGAAGGCAGGATATTCCAATGGCGAAATGAGATGGATGTTCCCGATTCCACCCAGCATCCTGTTGACAGGCTCCTGCACATTGGGATTCAGATGAACGGGATAAATGAAATGAACATCGGAGTGTCTGTTTGCCACCTCAGCAATCGCGGCACACAATTGTTCAAATGGCTTTCCAAAGCTTTCGCGACGATGACCGGTAATCAAAACGAATCTTTTATTCAACGGTAATTGCAAAAGGTTCTTGCTTACCTGATCGCCGGAAACTCCTTTGAGTATTTCCTGCCCCCAATGCAACGCATCTATCACTGTATTACCTACGATATGTACGGAATCGCAGATGTTTTCCTTTCTCAGATTATCAGATGCAGCCTGAGTAGGTGCAAAATGCAGATCAGCCAAATGGCCGGTCATGATACGGTTCATCTCCTCCGGAAAAGGTGAATATTTGTTTCCGCTTCGAAGTCCTGCTTCGATGTGGGCTACCGGTATTTTATGGTAAAAGGCTGCCAGGGCACCGACAAAAGCAGTGGTGGTATCACCCTGAACAAAAACCATGTCGGGTTGCTCTTCCTGAAGAATGTATTCCAATCCCTTCATACAATTCGCAGTAACATCGAACAAAGATTGCCCTGGCTTCATGACGTCCAGGTCATGATCAGGTTTGATGCTGAAAAACCTTGAAACCTGATCAAGCATTTCGCGATGTTGCGCAGTAACCGCAATACTCACAGTAAAAGACCCGTCATCTTTGAATGCACGAATAACAGGAGCCATCTTGATGGCTTCCGGTCGGGTACCGTATACGAAGAGGACTCGTTTGGATTGGGACATGACACACGCTCTCCAAGGTACACCTTGGGGCGTACCTTATACCCTGACATCAACAGCTTGGTTTCGGATAATCAGTAATAAAGACCGACGAAAAGGCCGTTTTCAATCAAAAATCAAAATAATAATTCTCCAAAGAGGTCCTAAGGCCGAACCACAGCATTCCTGACTGCTGGTTATCCGTGACACTGGTGAACGAACGTCTTTCATATCCACCCTCAATGACGAAATTAGATTTCGGATTCACCAGGTAATTGACCCTTATGGAAACGCTTTTGAGAGTGCATGATTTACCCGTGTACATCGAGTATCCGTAATCCTGCGGTCGAGTGTCATAGGATTGGAAAATATCATTACCCAAATTGACGCCGGCTGTATCACGACCGGTCCTTGCCATCTGTAAGCGTATCTCTGAAAAGAAATTTCTCCATCGATAGTTCAAAAAAGTGATCGATTCTAAAAAATCAGCCCCGAGCGGATGAGCCAATGCCTGGTTGTAATGTGAGTAATTCTGAGATCCTGAACGATGTTGATAGGTAAACGGACGGGCGAAATTCACTTCGGTCTGGAAATTCAAGTTGCGCAGTTTGAAAAGATCATAGGACTTGAAGCCCAGCTGAGCGGCCTGCTTGTTTCCCCACCATCCGTTACCTGACCTGACTTCATCAAGTAAAAATTCATCGAGCATCAACTGCCCGTATAATGAGCTACTCTTTGATATCTTCCAACGAGCATTCAAGCCAAGTAGGGCATTATCGGGCGACCCGAGCGAATTCTCAACCGGTCTGATGAATAAAAAAGGATTCAGATAATGCAGTTCGTAACCGCGCGAAGCAGCAGGTGCCCAAACTACAGATTCGAAAAGTCCGAGCGTGATCTTGTTAAGACGACCGATATTAACATCCAGATGATGGAATGTGGAATATTTCTTCGGGTAGCCGATGTTCTGATCAGGCGGAGTCTGCAGATCCTGCATCACGGCGTAGGTCACCGAATAGCGGAATTTCCAGAATGTCATATTGGTCCGTAAAAAAGGAAACGGATAGGCATTATCTGACACCAGCATTGATCGGTACCCGTCGCCAATGAAGATCTTGTCCTGAGCAAAAAGGAAATCGAAATGCCGATTGAGTCGGAAACCCATTCCGCCGGTTGCCATGCTGAAATCAAGCTTGTCATCGCCAAGGAATTTCACTTTGCCCTGCCCGGGAACTACACCGGAACGAATGACAGTACTGTCGATATACCCAAGATACCGTGCCTGATTTTCATGAAATGAAGAATAGAAAAAGAAACGGTCGGATACACTCCCCTGTACCAGTATGCCACGTGTGTTTACAAAAACATTCCTTTCATTGAGCCGGTCCTGTCCTAGCTGCAGGTTGAAAACGGGGTCAACGGACAACTTCAAGTCATCCTTGTCCACTTGTAAAAAATGCTCCTTCCTCAATTTTCTTCCGACCCATGTTTTATAAAAAGCCGCATCGCCCAATAAAACTGATAAAACCGTATCAGTATCCATGATACTATCAAGTTCAAAATATGAATACGGTTGAATGCTGGTATGGAATCCGGTGGTGTCTGCAGAAAGGGATGAGCCTAAACGGATATTCATATCCCTGTTCAACGGGAAAATGAATTCCTGGCCACTGGAAGCGATACTCAGCAATAAGAAACATAAAGCAAGGACTCTGGCAGCCGTGAAATCGGTTAGAATGCTGATGTTGGTATTTTTCATTCAGTTACAAGATATATCATACAAACGTCTTTTGTATGTAATCAATGACGTTTGGATTCACCGTGCGATGAAAGCGGGATTCAGAAGTTCGGGCTGGTTATAGGTTAACGGCGAATCATCCGAAACACGATAGATATCCTTGCCCGAGGCCAGTAAAATGGCATGCCCGGCAGCAGTATCCCACTCACGTGTAGGACCGAACCTTGGATATTCATCCGCCTTCGAAATGGCAACAAGACAGAATTTCATCGAACTTCCTGCTTTAATCACACTGATTTCTCCTTTCTCAATCTTTACCTTTTCCAGATATTGAATGGTGCTTTGATCGCTGTGCGAACGACTGATAGCCACAGTGTGAATCCTCGCCGAGGATGCAGTGACGATCAATTCAAAACCGGAAAGCGAGCTGATCCCATCAAATATTGAACGGGAAGCGGAAGTGATATTCCACACTCCCTCACCTACCCATCCTGCGAATAGCTCATCGGTGGCTGGTGAAAAAACAACCCCCATCACGGGACGTCCGGCTCTGACCAAAGCGATGTTCACGGTGAACTCGCCGTTTCGATGAATGAACTCCTTTGTACCATCCAGTGGATCGATCAGCCAGAACTCTTCCCAAGAAGAACGGATATCGTAATCCGGCAGTTCTGCTTCCTCGCTGATGATTGGAATACCAAAGCTTTGCAATAATGGAAGTATGGCTTCTTGCGCTTTGATATCCGCAAGAGTGACTGGGCTATGGTCTTCCTTTTGCATTACCTTGAAGTCGTTTGAATAGACCTCCATGATCGCTTCACCTGCAGACAACGCTGCACGGATCGCATGCATGAATTTGTTTTCGTCAGATGGGCTTTTCATACCTTGTAATTCAAAGTATCAATCCGGCACCGACCGTTTCGTTTGTCTGTTCGTCGATGAAAATCAGACTGCCGGTGGAACGGTTGCGACGGTAACCGTCGAAGAAAAGCGGTTGCGCAGTCCGGATACGTACCCTGCCGATATCATTCATTGAAAGTTCCCCGGCATCCTGGATCCTCCTCAATGAGGATATATCCATCTTGTACAGCAGATCCTGTATGACGCATTTCGTTTCGCGAGTGGTATGTCTTACCAAATACCTCGCTTCCGGTTTCAATGGCCGTTGGTTGAACCAACATACCATCATATCTATTTCATGAGACGAAGAAGGCAGATTATTCGTACGGACAATCATGTCTCCACGACTTATATCGATTTCATCCGACAAGGTCAATGCAACAGACATGGGTGCAAATGCCTCCCCCACTTCACAATCACCTGAATTTATTCCCGTGATGGCGGATGTCATGCCACTTGGCAACACAGTTACCGCATCGCCTACCCTAAGCACGCCACCTGCAATGGAACCGGCATAACTGCGATGATCATCTGATGAGCCGGCTTTTGGACGAATAACCAACTGAACGGGAAAGCGACAATCGATATGGTTCAAGTCACTGGTTATATGCACGTTTTCAAGGTAGTGCATCAAAGTTGTTCCCTGATACCATGGCATGTTTTCAGAACGGGAAACGACATTATCACCTTTCAATGCAGAAACGGGTATGTATTGTACATCCTGTACTTCAAGCCTGGATGAGAAATCCCTGAAATCATCAACAATGGAATTATAAATGTCCTCATTGTAATCAACCAGATCCATCTTATTGATGCACAGCACCAGATGGGGTATCCTCAACAAGGAAGCGATGAAAGCATGGCGACAAGTTTGTTCGACAACACCTTTGCGGGCA
>JBJSZR010000382.1:0-5477 GCA_046090385.1 Bacteroidota bacterium | reverse complement strand
TCTGTTAATCTTTCTTTTACTGTCGATTTTAGTGAACTTTATTCCGGTTTTTGAATACAATAAGCCTGTCGGGGAAGATTTGATCTCAGGCTCCCCCGAAACCATCCGTTATTTCATTTCTCAAAAGACGGTATTGTTCGTGCTGAATATTGCGATATCCAGCTTGGCATTATTCACCATTTTCCTTTACAAAAAAAGGAATTTACAGATTCGTCTGACGGGCCTGTCATTATTACTTACATCGATAATGATATTTCTATTGTTTTTCCTAGCAGACAGTTACAGGACTGATTTCGATAATAATCTGAAATACCTCTACGGAACATATTGTCCGATCGTTCAGCTGGTGCTTTCATATCTTGCTCAGCGTGCCATTCGTAAAGATGAAGAGTTGGTGCGCTCAGCCGACCGCTTACGGTAGTAATCGGAAGGATTTGATTGTGAAACGAATTTCTCTTCTTTCGGACACGCATGGTCACATAGACGACAGGATGCTTTCACTGATGGAAGGTTCGGATGAGGTATGGCATGCAGGTGATTTCGGAGATGATGTTTATGAGGTTTTGGAGAAAAGATTTTTCTTTCGCGGTGTTTATGGAAATATTGATGGCACGGCTGTTCGACTGCGTTGCCCTGAAAGTTCGTTATTCTCTATACAAGGCCTGAAGGTGCTAATGATCCATATTGCAGGACCTTTCGGGAAATATTCACCTCAGGTCAGAGGCCTTATAGCAGACTCATCACCCGGATTACTGGTCTGTGGTCATTCTCACATCCTGAAAGCGCAGTACGATGAAAAGCACAAGCTACTGTATCTTAATCCGGGTGCTGCCGGTAAACATGGATTCCATAAAACGAGGACCATGGTCCGCTTTTCCGTCAGTAATGCACGCCTTCACGATATGGAGGTGGTGGAACTGGGTGCTCGCGGTGCTTTGACCTGATATCAGATCACTTCGATAAAAGTAGAAGGCAACCAACCGGATGAGCCGTTCGAAATCCGTATCCTTTTCCAGCCTTCCAATTCATCCAGGACATCGACCGTGGTTCCATCGTGTAAGATGAAAAGATCATTTCCCTTCTCATCCGGAGAACTTTTAACATACACACTCGTCTTCATGATCACTGCGCGATCATTACCGAATTCACTATCCGATCTGTCAGCCGTGAATGACCAAGTCATGAATAGTATGATCAGAAGCCCGATGGAGCCGAAGAATGCTGTTTTTTTCAATTTCGAAACCCGGGTCAGAAAATAAAATGATACGGTTCCGAAAGTGAGCCATAGTAAGAACAATAGTAGAACAGACCAAGAGCGTTCATTCATCAGCATGGTCAAACCTTCGCTCCACCTCTCGTAAAAGACCTTAGGAATCGTTTCGATACGATCAGTGTTTTTAAGATTTGCAAGACGCAGATTGTAACGGATATCATCATCGGATGGGGACAGTTTCAAAGCTCTTTCATAGTGTAGGATGGCCTCAGCATTCTTGCCCGCTTTATAACAGGCATTACCTAGGTTGAACTCGAGCTCCGGAGCAGTGATGCTGTTCGCCAGACATCTCTCATATGCAGTGATGGCCGCTTCATAATCCTTGGCTTTGTATGCAGCATTTCCTGCCTGGTATTCTTTGAGGGCGTCACCTTCAGCAATAACGCAAGTGTTGGTCAGAATAAGTAGGAAAAATATATTTTGGAATTTTTTCATGCCTTGAGGGATTGTTCCAAACGGGTTATTACTTGTAATCCTTTCAGGTACAGGTTGGAAAGATCTGCACCCGATCCGCCGCCGAAGCGTGCATATTCGCAGTTGTCAGTGGTTTCTATGAATTCTCCGATAAGATCAACATCGACACCTTTTTCCTGTAATGCTGTAGAGGCTGAATCTCTCGATAAGTCGGAAACTGGAATTCCAAGACGGTCACTTGTGAATCCCCAAAGAGCTTTGAACATCTCGTCGAGAAAGCCGTCACGATCATTCTTGTCGAGAAATTCCTTTGCAGTGCTTAACCTTTTCAAGGCTGTTTTGCTGGCGCGTTCACTCCTTACGCGCCCGATGTCTGATTCCTTTTCTCTTCGTTTCCTGATAAGCAATACAAGGGCGGTTGAAAGGATTCCAGGAAGTGTGACCAGCGCATAGAAAAGGGAGGAGCCGAAAAATGGCTTTCGAGCAGATATGAATACGGGGTCGTTCGTCTTTATATAAGCGATATCCTTTCCCAACAACTGAACATCTGATTTCTGAACAATCGAGCCGGACGACGTGGTTGTATTGCCTGACCCCTTTCCGACTTCAAGGCTGAGTTCAGGGGCTTCAAGAGTTACGTATTGCTTTTTATCGAGGTCGAAGTAACTGAATGCAGGAACCGGAATTTTGTATTCACCTCCGTTCCTTGGAATGAGCAGATATTCAAAAGTCTTGGAGCCCGTCACTCCCGCCCCTGTCACACTCAGATTCGAGGATTCTTTAGGGTCATAGGCTTCCAGATCGTTGGGCAATTCGATTTCCGGAGCGTCTGTAAGTTTTAGATTCCCTTTCCCCGAAATTCTTATTCGAAGAGCCACGGGATCTCCTGCTTTTGTTTTAGTCCTATCCAGACTTACCTCCTGGGCAAATGTTCCTACAGCTCCCTGGAAGCCTGAAGGAGCTCCAGCGGGCAGGTCTTTGGCCTGTATCACGATTGGTTGTGTCTTGAGCGCGACTTTCACATCCCTGGCAGTGTTGCCGAAAGGAGAAAAAAACGGATCGTTGAAGAACTGGCTGAAAGGGTCATTGCTTCTTTGATTCTTTACGATTACACGTGCAATGACTTCTCCCTCCATAGCATCTATTTCCAAATTTCCAGAGCGCTGAGGGAATATGATGAGTTTTCTGATATCTGCCACATCATAAGCGACTCCATCCATATTTTCCCTGTGGAATTGCGGTTGTTGTGGCAGGTCGACACTCTGACTGTAAAAACCGGTAAGACTGGGTACTTTTTCAAGAGAGTAATTAAGCAATTGCACCTTGGTATAGAGCCGATACGTGACTACGATTCCTTCTCCCACATAAGCACTTCTTTTATCTACGCTCGCTCGTAAAAAAACATCAGCACTACCTGTTCCGTTGCCTCCTCCTGATCCTCCATTATTTGAATTGGGTGCTGCGCTCTTAGTGACCGTAAGTGTCAAGCCATTTGAAATCAATCGGTCGTTTCCGGCCATAATTTCAGCACCTCCGATCTTGAAAGTACCTTCCTTCACAGCCTGTAAAACATAACTCAATGAAATGGATTGGGATACCGATCCGTTGATGATCTGCATGTTGGTGGACTGGCTGGGACCCATAAGGACATTGAAGTCCTGAAAAGAAGGGGCCTTGAAATTCCTGGCTTGATTATTTCCCTTCAGTGTAAAGGTTATTTGAACCTGTTCTCCGACTGAAAGGCTTGATCGGTTAACGGTAGCGGTGAATCTGTCGCTTTCGCCGTAACCAAGCAGAGGCAGTGAAATCAGCAGAGTAAATCCCAGCCATCGGAAGCTTAAACTGATATTTTTCAAACGGATCATTTTCAATTGCCTTTTTATCACCAGTTCTTTTCGATCTTGGCGCGTGTAGTTTCTTTCCTTTGCATCTGCTTTTGGAGTTCTTTCTCGTCCTTATTCAAAGCTTGAAGGATCTTTTCTGCATCCTCTTTGGAAATTTCTCCTTTTTCTTGTTTTGGTCGCTGACCGTCCTTGTCGTTTTGGTTTTGTTTGTTATCTGCTTGCTCTTTGTTGTCTTTCTTGTCTTCCGGCTTGTCTTTGTTTTGCTGTTGCTGTTGCTGTTGCTGTTGCTGTTGGTTTTGTTTTTGGTCTTTATTCTTGTTTTGTTGTTGTTGTTGTTGTTGTTGCCTAAGCATCGATTGAGCATAGGCAAGGTTGTATCGGGTGTCGTTATCAGATGGATTGTTTCTGAGCGATTGCTTGAATGCCTCTATGCTTTCTTCATATTTTTTTTCCTGTAAAAGGCAATTGCCAAGATTATGATAAGCATCAGATCTTATCGACTTGGAAACATCTTTCTGTTCGGCCAACTGCCGGTAATAATCAGAGGCATTCTCGAATTTTTCCTGCTTATAAATGCTGTTGCCGAGATTATAGCGTGCCGTCACATCATTCTTTTCCGCTTCCAGCGTTTTACGGTATTTGATTTCTGCTTCGTTGTATTTCTTTTCATTGTAAAGCTTATTGCCTTGCCGCGTGATTTCTGCAGGACGTTGACCGCTGACTTGAAAGCCGAATAATAGCAGCAGGATTTTAGCCGAAATAATTTTAGACAGATTGTTTTTCATTGGTCTCGAAGAGTTTCAGTTTCCTTATCCAAAATGATTTTCTCTCGCCAGTAACCGACTCGATCATGAGTAGAATTATTGCAATTCCTAGGAAATATTGGAAACGGTCTTCATAGTCAGTGTATTGTTTGCTGCCGAAGTCTCTTTTTTCCATCTTTCCGATCTTGTCGATCAATGCTTTCATTTCATCGTCGCCCTGAGCGGGTCTCACATATATCCCTTTTGTTTCAGCAGCTATTGACTGCAGGGTCGTTTCGTCGAGACGTGTAAGCACCGTTTGCCCCTGGTTATCTGTCAGGAATTCGCGGTTTCCATTCTGATAAATCGGTATTGGCGTACCTTCAATCGATCCCATCCCTACAGTATGTATGACCGTTCCGGTTTCGGCTGCACTTTTTGCAATTGGAACAGGATCATCTTCGTGGTTTTCTCCATCAGTGATCAGTATGACGGTTTTGAATTTCTTGTCACCGGCTTTGAATGATTTCTGACAAAGTTCAATGGCTTCACCTATTGCCGTTCCCTGAGTAGGGATCATTCCCGGATCGATGGTTGACAGGAATAATTTAGCGGCCCCATAGTCTGTTGTGATAGGAAGTTGGACGTATGCTTTTCCTGCGAAAACGACAATGCCTATACGATCATTGTCCAGTTTGTCAATCAGCCGGCTGATGAATTGTTTCGCTCGCGCCAACCTGTTAGGCTTGATATCCTCTGCCAGCATTGAATTGGATACATCGAGCGCTATCATGATATCGACGCCCTCGCGTTTCACCTCTTCCAGTCGTGATCCGATTTGAGGATCAGCCCATGCAACTACCATGAAAAAAAATGCCAATGAACATAACGTCGCTTTGATGATCGGTTTTCGAAGTGATACATGATCTGTCATGTTCAACATGAGTTCTCTTTCACCGAATTTTTCCAGCATTTTGGTTCTTTTCCTGTATGACGAATAGAAAAGAAAAACCAAACCCGGTAAGGCCAACAGTGCATATAGGTGTTCAGGGTGTGCCCAGCGGAACATGGTCAGGGTAATATTCTAAGCAAGGTGTTACGTAAGATCATTTCGATAAGCAATGTGATCATTGCCGCTAAAGCAAAGGGGAAGAATTCTTCTGTTTTTTTTCGGAATTCCATTACATCGATTTTCGTTTTTTC